>URPU01000095.1 GCA_900549865.1 uncultured Eubacteriales bacterium | reverse complement strand
CTGAGCTTCGACCCCTGATGCACGGCGTTGGAGCTTGTATACCTGTCCGACAGGACAAGCCCGCCGGCCTCGTAAAGCTTTCCCCAATCCGTGCGGTATGAGGCAAAGCGATCGACGGCAAAGAAGGTGGACGCCGTGTAAGCGTTCACATCGCTCGGATCCGTGCCGAACTCACCGCCGAGATACATGCGTATAAGCGCGCTGCTCTCCTTCTCATAGCGCGGGAACACAATATGATTATACTCAATTCCGTCATTTTCCATTCTTGCACAGAGGCGGCTGTACTGCGAGGATTTTCCGCTGCCGTCTATGCCTTCAAGAACGATAAGCTTTCCTTCTGCCATATGTCCTCCTTAGCCTGCGATCCGCTTCCACAGCGCGGCAAGCACCATGAGCGGTATCTTAAGCGTGCGCCGCGGCTCACGCCAGAGGCGCTTCAGCCAGCTTTCCCTGCGGCGGCTCGTATCCGCCTCGAGCACAGCGCCGAGGCCGACGCTGAGCCCGGCGTTCAGCTCCGGGCAGACGTCGTGCAGCCAAAGCTCCTGCTTGGGCGACGAAAGGCACACCATCAGCAGGTCAGGCGAGGCGGAGTTTATCTCGTCGATCACCTCCGTGTCGTCAACAAACCGGCCGTCGGCCGTTCCGGCGATCACGATTCCGGGGTAGCGCCGGGCTATCCTGTCCGCCGCAAGCTGCACCGTCTGCGGGCGCGCGCCGACGAGAAAAACGCTCTTCGCGCAGCCGCTCAGCCGTGCAAGCAGCGCCGAGGCGTAATCCGCACCGCTCATCTTGTTTTTAAGCGGCAGGCCGAGAATGCCGGAGGCCATGAACACGCCCCTGTCGCCGGGCAGGATAAGCTCCGCCCCTCTCACGGCCGCCATAAGGCGGCGGCTGCGGCGCGCGGCCAGCGCAAGCTCCGAATCCGGCGCAAGGACATAGCCGCCCTCGCGCTGCTCGATGCAGCGCACGGAATGCTCCACCGCCTCCGCGATGTCCATATCGCAGTATTTTATACCAAGTATGTTTATTCTGTTCATATCTGACTGAACACCTCGCCGATCTTTTCGTGTATGACAAGGTCGGCATAGCTGTCATACGGCGTCTCGCTGAGATTCACAAGCACGAGCTTATTTCCGAGGTAATAATTTATAAGCCCCGCCGCCGGGTAAACGTTCAGCGACGTTCCGCCGACGATCAGCACATCGGCGGCGCGTATATAGCTGATGGCGCGGCTGACAACATCGTCGTCAAGCGCCTCCTCATACAGAACTATGTCCGGCCTTATGACGCCGCCGCAGGAACAGCGCGGCACGCCCGTGCCCTTATTTATCACACCGGCGTCATACTGCCGGCGGCAGCGCGAGCAGTACGCACGCAGTATGCTGCCGTGAAGCTCCAGCACGTTTTTGCTTCCCGCCGCCTGATGCAGCCCGTCTATATTCTGCGTGATGACGGCCTTGAGCTTACCCTCGCGCTCAAGCCGCGCGAGGCGGAGATGCGCGCGGTTCGGCTTCACGCCGTCCACCACGAGCTTCTCCCTGTGGAAGCGATAGTACTCCGCCGGGTCGCGCTCAAAAAAGCTGTGGCTGAGTATAGTCTCGGGCGGGTACTTCCACTTCTGGTTGTAAAGCCCGTCCACACTGCGGAAATCGGGTATCCCGCTTTCCGTGCTCACGCCCGCGCCGCCGAAAAAGACGATGTTATCACTTTCGGCGACCATTTCTTTAAGTTTTGCGATATTCCCGTTCATTTCCACGCCCCCAGTGCGGAAGTTATGTTCAGACGGCCTCTTTCACGCGCGCGATAACGCGGTCATAAGCGGCAGTGCAGTTTTCCAGCGTCAGTTCATTTTCGCGGCGGATAACGAACCTGTAGGTCTCGTCAGAGCACTGATCCGCCATGTCAACAAGGTATATCATGCATGCGCGAATGGCCGCCATGGCAAGCTCCGCCCCCTCGCCGATGTAATGCAGCGCCCGCTTCGGGCACAGGGCGGCAAGCTCCACCATGAGGTCAAGGCACTGGCCCATCATGTTGACGATCTCCGCGCTGATGCAGGCCGCCGGCTGGCGCGCCGCCTCGATATTGCGCGCATCGCCCTCCTTCATGGCCTTGGCAAGCGGGCCGCGGCTCTTCACATCTTCATCTATGAGGTGCACCATGTACGTGCGCAGCGTCTCCGCATTGCGCAGGATGTAGTCAACGCGTTCATTCCCGTCGGTCTCCGCCGCCGTCAGCGCGGCCGCGCGCGCCAGAAGCGCCGCAGAACTCGCCGCAGTGGAGGCCGCAGCACTGCCTATCTCAAGGCGGCTGTCGGGTGCGGCAAGCGCCTTTGTGAATTCATCGGGCGCTTTGGTCTTATATATCTCGATAACTATTTTGTCTGCCATTTTCATGCCCTCCAAATCAGTCTTTATTAAACTCTCTCAGGCGCAGCCCTTCGTTCTTTTGCAGCGCCCAGCCGATGCACCAGTCCGACGTGAACAAAAGCAGGTTGTTCCCCTTGAAATCCTGCACCCACTTGGTGTCGCTGGTGAGGTTGAGGCGCGAGATGTCGATATCGTCGTTCTCCACCCAGCGCACAAGCTCATACGGCATCGAGCGGCGGCGAATATCCACGCCGTATTCGGTTTTCAGCCTATATTCCAGCACCTCAAACTGAAGCACGCCCACAACGCCGACGATGACTTCTTCAACGCCGGTGTGCGGCTCGTGGAATATCTGTATCGCGCCTTCCTGCGCGATCTGCATGATGCCCTTTTCAAACTGCTTACGCTTCATGGTGTCTATACGCTCCACCGCGGCGAAATGCTCCGGCGCGAAGGTCGGTATGCCCTCAAACATAACGTTTCGGCCCTTTTCGCATATAGTGTCGCCGATGGAGAATATGCCGGGGTCGAACACGCCGATGATGTCACCGGCATACGCCTCGTCGATAATGGCGCGCTCCTGCGCCATGAGCTGCTGCGGCTGCGCGAGGCGCAGGGGCTTTCCGCCCTGCACGTGCCAATACTCCCTGTCGCGCTCAAATCTGCCGGAGCATATGCGCATGAACGCTATCCTGTCGCGGTGCGCCTTGTTCATATTCGCCTGTATTTTGAAAACAAACGCGGAAAAATGCGCGTCAAACGGGTCAATTATATCATCGCCGGATATTCTGGGCAGGGGCGGCATGGTCATGCGCAGAAAGCTTTCCAAAAACGGCTCCACCCCGAAGTTGTTGAGCGCCGAGCCGAAGAACACCGGGCTGAGCTTTCCGGAGCGCACCTTTTCGATATCGAAGTCGTAGCCCGCGCCGTCAAGCAGCTCAATATCATCCGTCAGCGTCTCGCGCAGACGATGGCCGATAAGCTCATCGAGCTTTTCCGTCTCATCCAGTGTGCATTCAATGGCGCGGATCTTGTTCTGCCCACGGTGGAACTCGTTGAAAGCAAGGATCTCGCGGCGCTCTCTGTCGTACACGCCCTTGAAGTCCTGCCCGCAGCCGATGGGCCAGTTCATCGGGTATGTGCCTATGCCGAATTCGTTTTCAAGCTCCTCCATCAGCTCATACGGGCTTCTCGCCTCGCGGTCAAGCTTGTTGATGAAGGTGAAAATGGGGATATGGCGCATGGCGCATATCTTGAAGAGCTTGCGCGTCTGCGGCTCGATACCTTTAGCGGCGTCAATGACCATAACAGCCGAGTCCGCCGCCATAAGCGTGCGGTAGGTATCCTCGGAAAAGTCCTGATGTCCGGGGGTGTCGAGGATGTTGATGCAGTAGCCCTCATACTCGAACTGCATGACGGATGAGGTGATGGAAATGCCGCGCTGCTTTTCAAGCTCCATCCAGTCGGACACGGCATGACGTGCCGTCGCCTTGCCCTTTACTGAACCGGCAAGCTGTATCGCCCCGCCGTAAAGCAGCAGCTTTTCAGTGAGTGTTGTTTTGCCCGCGTCCGGGTGGGATATGATAGCAAAGGTTCTGCGCCTTTCGATCTCTTTTCTCAGGTCTGCCATAATATTTCCTTCTGTACATATAGATTGCTATTAACGATTAATGTTACCATATAACACAAAAAAAATCAAAGACTATTGATGAATATTTTTATTCCCGCGCATATTTTTACCCTGCGGCCTTGGCCGCAGGGTAAAAAATCAGCTTATTTTTTCAAGCTTGAAGCTCAGTTCGTTCTCCGTGACGGAAAATCCGTGCTTCTCCGCCGCGGCGTAGACCTCGGATGCGTCTATATTCGGCTGGGAAAAGGCTGTGTTTTTCAGAATATAGATATACTCCGGGTATTTTTCGGGATTCAGGCGGTAATACATCGCCAGGCGCTGCTGCGTGCTTTCATCCGTGCCGGACAGCCACGCGGAGAACGAGGCATAAGGATAATCGTCAAGGATGAGGTAGCACCACGTCTCCTGCGCGTAGACAAGGATATTGCCGCGCTCCTTTTCGGAATAGTACTGCATATCGTCATATATGCGCATATAGTCGTCATGCAGGCGCGCGGACGTGACTATCCCGCGCGCGGGGCCGGCCTCAACGCGGCTGTGCAGCGCGGCGGGCGTTCCATCCCAGAAGCAATGCGCCGCCTTGACAATGATGATAAGCGAGATGAGCCAAACCAGCGGAACGCATCCCGCTACCGTGCCGAAGCGCGGCCGTTTTCCCGGCAAAGCTTGCATCTGGCGGATGAGCAGTACGGTGAAAATTACGGAGGCAACGTCCACTGCGGCAAAGGCCATGCTCATCACCGTGAAGCCCATGTTCGACGTGGCGCTGACACAGGCAGAATATATCACCCCCGGCAGAAACAGCATACAGAAAAGCGCACGGGGCTTATCCGCAAGCAGCAGATACGCCGTAAAGCCGACAAAAGCGAACGGAAGCATGATGCCGTTGAAATACTCCTGCGGCAGATCATCAAGAAACAGCGCCCAGCATATAAGCGCCGCAGCGGCGGCAAGTGCGAGGTGCAAAGGCGCATGCGCGCCCCGCTTTTTATCCAGCGCCAGCAGCACAAGCGACAGCGCGTACAGCGCAAGCGGCACCGGCATGAGCCTGTGCGCCGTCACAAGGCAGTAAACATAGTGCTTTATCATGAAGATAACGGAATATCCGGGGTGCTCGGGGTCCGAAAACAGGCCGGGCAGGGCGGATATAAGGCCGCCGATTTCCGCGTGGCGGAAGAAAAAGACAGCAAACAGCACGCACACCGCAGCTATTCCGCCCGTAAAGAGGCCGAGCACACGCCACGTCAGCACATGCAGCCCCTGCACGCGCTTCCCCATCCTGCGGCACACAAGCGCATACGCCGCCGCGGCGAGAAAGTAAATCAGATAGGCCGCGGCAAGATACGGACAGCAGGCCACCGCACACGCGAAAAGCACCCCGGAAGCCGCGTATGCCGCACGGGAGCTCTCCCCCGCCGTTCCGGCAATGACGCCGGACAGGGTGAGTGCATCAAGCGCAATGGTGTTATAGCTCAGGCACATCATGTCAAACGGCGTGAACAGCATGAAAACGAGCGCCGCCGGAAGCGCGGCCCAGCCGAATTTTTTAAGCCTGAGGTATACAACTATCGCCGCAAGGGAGTGCAGAGCCACATAGTTCAGGCGCGCGGCGAGCATGATGCCGTCATTTGAGCCGTTTATAAGCCTGTAAAGCCACACGAAGGGCAAAGTCAGGAAGGAACTGAGCTGTGAAAGATGCCATTCGTCGCGGAAAAGCTCGTCGCCGAGGCACAGCCTGTGCGGCACGGTGAGGTAAAACGCCTCGTCGCTCCCGCCGAGGCCGTACCGGCACTTCCACAGCATGAAGGCAAGGGCCGCGGCGAAAAGGCACAGTGCGGAAAGGCTTTGCCGCGAGATATTGAATTTTTTCTTTTCAGCTCCCATGGCCGCGCCTCCCGCGCCGGTATGTTCAGGCTTTTTTACGTTTGAAAAGCATCCCGCCGACCTCGGACATGAGCACCGAGACGAAGATCAGCGAAAAGCCGAGGGTGAGGCGCGGCGTAAGCTCCTCGTGCGCGAAGAGTACGGAAAACAGCGCGCCGAACACCGCCTCCAGCGTCATGATGACCGCCGCCGTGGCGGACGGGGTATACTGCATCCCCCACGCCTGAAGGAAGAAGCACACCGCCGTGCACATCACGCTGAGATAGAGGATGGCAAAATACGCATCGTGCGGAATATTTGTGGGCACGGGCTCAAATATGAGCGCGCCGGCAAGGCACATGACCGCCGCAGTCGAAAATTCGACCGCAGAGATTGAGACGGAATCGCCGCCGTCTATATAGTTTTCCATCATGATGATCTGAAACGCATAGAAAACGCCGCACAGAAGCGTGAGCACGTCGCCGATGTTCAGCCTGTCAAAGCCGGAGCTGAGCGAGACAAAGCCGATACCCGTGATGCACAGCACGGCCGCGATCACATTGTTCACGCCGGGCTTTCTCTTGTATACCGCCCACGCCAGAAACGGAACGAGCACGCAATACGTCGCCGTGAGAAAGGCATTCTTCCCGGCCGTGGTATACACAAGGCCGTAGGTCTGCACGATGTAGGCCGCGGCGAGGCAGCAGCCCATGAGCACCGCTCCGGTTAGCGTGCGCCTGTCCATCTTTTTCAGCCGCCGCGCGGCAAAGGCCAGAAGGATTATCGCGGAAATGGTGAATCTGATAGTGAGCATCCACATCGTGCTGACGGAGTTCAGCGTTGATTTGAGAATAACGAAGGATGTGCCCCAGATAAGCGCCGTCACAAACAGTGCAAGACGCCCTAGCACGCCGTATTTTTTTGTCATGGTATCATTCCTTAGTCATGTGCGGCGCGGCCGCCCTGAGCATGAGCCGCTTCACCACGCCCGCAAAGTTTATCTCTACAAGAAAATCCCCACCCATGGGCTTCATATCCGTAATGACGCCCTCGCCGAAGGCCTTGTGGCGAATGCTGTCGCCCACGGCAAAGCTCACGGCGGGCTTTGCCTGCGGCTGCGGCGGCGTGACGCCGTGCAGCACATCGAAGTTCCCGCGCCGCCTGTGGGCAAAGCCAAGCTCGCGCGGCGGGTCCTTATGGGCATAGCCCTTGGGGATATTCTTTTCTATATGTTCATCCGGTATCTCATCGACAAAGCGCGAGACCCGGTTTGCCGTCGTGCGGCCGAATATCATGCGCTGGCGGGCGCAGACAAGCTCCAGCCGCCGCTCCGCGCGCGTGATGGCGACATAGCACAGCCGCCGCTCCTCTTCCATTTCCGAAGGCTCGCCGATGGCGCGCATTCCGGGGAATATCCCCTCCTCCATGCCAACGATATACACTGTCGGAAACTCAAGGCCCTTGGCAGAGTGCATCGTCATCATGACGACGGTGTCCGCATCGGCGTCATAGTTATCAAGGTCGGTGTACAGCGCCACATTGGCAAGATAGCCCTCAAGGCTTTCGTCGCCGGATTCCTTCATGAAGCCGAGAATGCTGGATTTAAGCTCCTCCACGTTTTCTATGCGCGTGCGGTCCTCCTGCGTGTTCTTCTCCTCCAGCGCGCGGACATACCCGGTCTTGTCCAGCAGTTCCTCCAGAAGCGCATCCGGCGTATTGTCTGCGGAAAAGGCGCGAAGCTCCTCTATCATTGCGGCAAACTGGCGCATCCTCAGCGCCGGGCGGCTCAGTTCCGGGTAATCGTCGGCATGGCTGATAACCTCATACATGCTGACGCCGCCCTCCTGCGCAAGCTGGCGCGCCGTCTCCACGCTGCGTTCGCCTATCCCGCGCGGCGGGCTGTTTATTATCCGCATCAGGCGCAGGTCGTCCGTCGGGGCGGCGATGAGATTGAGATACGCAAGCATATCCTTTATCTCCGCGCGGTCGAAAAAGCGCATGCCGCCGATTATGCGGTAAGGTATGCCGTTGCGCTTGAAGGCGTATTCAAGCTGGTTCGACTGCGCGTTCATGCGGTAGAGCAC
>URPU01000094.1 GCA_900549865.1 uncultured Eubacteriales bacterium | reverse complement strand
TCATCGGCATCGGCTTCCTGCATGACGGCATCACCCAGATCGTTGACAACGGCTATGAGAACGTTCAGCTCATAATCCCGTCCTCCGGCACCTCCTTTGAAATCGGCGCGACCGCTATCTTCAAGGGCGCGGCTCACCCCAATGCTGCAAAGCTCTGGATCGAGTACGCTCTCAGCCCCGACTGCGTCAACCTCGCAAAGGACAACGGCTCCTACCAGTTCCTCGTCATCGACAATGCTGAGCAGCCCTCTCAGGCCGCTGAGTATGGCCTTGACCCGGACAACGTCATGGACTATGACTTCGAGGACGCCACCGCAAACATCAAGACTTATGTTGAAGAGGTCATGACTGCTATCGCAGACGCCGGCGCAGACACCGGTGCAGACCGTTTCAAGACTGAGTAATTTTAATCCGTTCCGCAAGGAAGGCGGCTCCTGCCGCCTTCCTTTTCTTTAACCGGATGTTACATATTGCGTATCCTTTCGGAAAATCAGGAGAGAGGAGATCTGACTATGGCAAGAAGCCAGGGCGCGGCGCTGGACAGAAAAAAACTGATGGCAGACCCCATTATGGTCACCACCATCGTCGTGCTGATAACATTTTTGACTTTGTTTATTCTCTATCCGCTGGCCATCCTGCTGGTGGATAGCTTTGTGGGCGATAATGGGCTCACGTTTGATATATTCAGGCGCATTTTCAATATGCCGAGCTTTACCAAGGCCATCACGAACACGCTCAAGGTGGGCTTTGTCGTCGGCATCCTTTCCGCGCTCATCGGTCTGCTTTTCGCGTATGTTGAGGTGTACGTGAAGATGAACCGCTTCGTCGGCGGGCTTTTCAAGGTCGTTTCCATGCTGCCTGTCGTGTCGCCGCCGTTCGTGCTGTCGCTGTCGATGATCATGCTCTTCGGCAAGGCCGGCATAATAACCCGCTTCCTCCTCGGCATATACGACAACAGTGTCTACGGCTACTGGGGCATCGTCATCGTCCAGACGCTCACCTTCTTCCCCGTGTGCTACATGATGCTCAAGGGGCTTTTGAAGAATATCGACCCCTCGCTTGAGGAGGCCGCGCGCGACATGGGCGCAAGCCGCATGAAGGTCTTTACCAGCGTCACGCTGCCGCTCATGCTTCCCGGTCTCGGCAACGCTTTCCTTGTCACGTTTATCGAGTCCATCGCCGACTTTGCAAACCCCATGATAATCGGCGGCTCCTACGATACCCTTGCCACCACTATATATTTGCAGATAACCGGCGCTTACGATAAGGCCGGCGCGGCCGCCATGGCCGTGGTGCTGCTGTGCATCACGCTCGCTATGTTCGCCGTGCAGAAGTACTATCTCGAGGCCAAGACCGCCGCCACGCTCACGGGCAAGGCCTCCCGCGGCAGGATGCTCATCGAGGACAGAAGCGTCAAGGCGCCGCTCACCGTGCTGTGCACGCTGGCCGCCCTGTTCGTCATCCTCATGTACATCTGCGTTCCCATCGGCGCGTTCTTCCCGACCTGGGGCTATAAGTTCTTCCCGCTCACGGGCAAGTGGTTCAAGCTCGTCTTTACGCGCTACCATGGCTTCCAGGCCTTCCGTGACTCCTTCGTGCTCTCTCTCATTTCCGCCCCCATCACGGCGCTTTTGAGCATGATAATCTCTTACCTCGTCGTCAAGCGCAAGTTCAGGTCCAAGGGCTTTATCGAGGCCGTTTCCATGCTGGCCATGGCCGTTCCCGGCACGGTTCTCGGCGTCGGCTACATCCGCGGCTTCTCCGGCGGCCTCTTCCACACCGGCTTCCTTCAGGGAATATATGGCACGGGACTTATCCTTATCATCGTCTTTGTCGTGCGCTCTCTGCCGACGGGCACGCGCAGCGGCATTTCGGCCCTGCGCCAGATAGACAAGTCCATCGAGGAGTCGGCCTATGACATGGGCGCGGACAGCTTCAAGGTGTTCATGACGGTCACTCTGCCGCTTATAAAGGATTCCTTCCTCTCCGGCCTCGTCACGGCCTTCGTGCGCAGCATCACGGCAATTTCCGCCATCATCCTGCTCGTCACGCCGCAGTTTTTGCTCATCACGGTGCAGATCAATGAGTTTGCCGAGAAGGGCTCGTACAGCCTTGCCTGCGCCTTTGCAACTATCCTTATTATCATCACCTACGGCGCCGTGCTTCTCATGAATCTCTTCATCAAGCACTTCGGCACCAGCAAAAAAATAAAGGAGGAATCATAAGCCATGGAAAAAACCAAAAAAGGCGTCCGTCTGGAGCACATTTCAAAAATATATCAGGACCCCAAGACCGGTAAGGACTTTTACGCGGTGAAGGATACCTCCCTTACCATCGAGGCAGGCTCCTTTGTCACGCTGCTCGGCCCCTCCGGCTGCGGCAAGACCACCACTCTCCGCATGATCGCCGGCTTTGAAAGCCCGGACGAGGGCGAGATATATCTCGGGGAGGAGCCTATAAACGAGCTCACGCCCAATAAGCGCGACACCGCTATGGTGTTCCAGAGCTACGCCCTGCTGCCGCATTACAATGTTTTTGACAACGTTGCCTACGGCCTTAAGCTCAGAAAGGTTCCCAAGGAAGAGATAAAAGAGCGCGTTATGAACATCCTCAAGCTTGTCGAGCTGGACGGGATGGAGGCGCGCATGACGAACCAGCTCTCCGGCGGCCAGCAGCAGCGCGTCGCGCTGGCGCGCGCTCTGGTCATTGAGCCGTCCGTCCTCCTCTTTGATGAACCGCTTTCCAACCTCGACGCGAAGCTGCGCGTCTCCATGCGCACCGAGATCCGCCGCATCCAGCAGGAGGTCGGCATCACCGCCATCTACGTCACCCATGACCAGAGTGAGGCCATGGCCCTTTCCGACAATATCATCGTCATGGACAAGGGCGTCGTCGCGCAGATGGGCACCCCGCAGGAGATATACTATCACCCGGTCAACGAGTTCGTCGCCGACTTCATCGGCGAGGCGAACTTCCTCCACGGCAAGATGACCGCCCGCGACGGCGAGCATGTCCTGCTCGATATCGACGGCGACGTTATCCGCGTTGTCGGCCGCGACGATATGCAGCCCGGCGAGACCTACACCGTCGTCCTGCGCCCGGAGGCGGCCAAGCTCTCCGACGAGGGCGGCCTGCCCTGCAAGGTCGTGCTCAGCTGCTTCATGGGCTCCTATCAGAACTATCACGTCATGGTCGGCGACACGCTCGTCAAGCTTGAAGAGCCGAACCCTCAGAACAAGCGCATCTACAATGTCGGCGAAAGCTGCCACCTCGTGTTTGCGCCGGAAATGGTGCACGTGCTGTAATACCGGCGCCCCGCAAAAGAATATAGACCCATGCGCCCGGCGGACATATCCCTCCGGGCGCTGATAAAATTTTACGCGGCAAATGCCGCATGGAGGAACTATATGCTTCAGCAATGGATACAGGCCGCGCGCGGCGACAGCCCCGTGTGGCTGGATGAGGTCAGCCGCGCCTGCGCGTGCGACGATTCGTGCGCGCCCGTCGTGTTTGAACTCACGCTTTTTGACGGCAGCCGCCGCGCCTTCACGCGCCGCTTCCCGCGCTGGACGGATGCCGACGGGCTCCGCTTTGTGCGGGAGTATATGAACGCCTGTGTTTTCAATATACTCTCCGCCCTCGGCGGAAGCTGTCTGCGCTTTTACTTCGACACCGCGGATGAGCCGCTTGCGCGGCTCGTCGCCTCTCTTGAGGACGTGTTTCAGCTCCATGCCGCCTCGCGCCATGGCTACGGCAAGATAGTCAGCGAGGCCAACAGGATATGCGCTTTCCTCGGCCTGCCGCCATTGCGGTTTGAGCGCCGCGATATTTCGTCCTATGTGCCCGAACCAAACGCCCCCATCGGCGCGGGCACCGGCCTTGCCGAAAAGCTTCGCGCCGCGGCGCGCCGCGCGGATGACGCCGTCGCCTGCGGCATCGACGTCGGCGGCACGGATATCAAGCTCGCCGTCTCCGCGCGCGGTAAGCTCGTCTGTACCAAGGAGTACGATTGGAACCCCGCGGAGTTTGCCCGCGCCGAAATGCTGACAGGCCCCGTGCTGCTGCTTGCCCGCCTCATGCGCGCCTGCGCCGCGGAATATCTCGCCCACGGCGCCGTCGGCGCGTCGCTCACCTCGGCGCTGGATAAGGATGCGCCCGACGCCGTGATGCAGCGCGCCGTTGAGGAGGCGGAGCATGCGCTGGGCGATAAGCTCAACGTGCTCGACAGCGTCGGCCTCAGCTTCCCGGACGTTGTCATCAGAAACGCCATCGTCGGCGGGGAATCGCCGAAAACTCAGGGGATGCGCGCGAACGCTGCCCTTGATTACGACGCGCAGTTTGCGAAGATCACCGCGCTCAACACCGCGCTTGAGGCGCTTTGTCGCGCGCCGGGGCATGTCCGCGCCACGAATGACGGGAACATCGCCGCCTATACCGCCGCGATGGAGCTTGCCCACAGTGAGCGCGCCCCGCTTATAGAAAACGGCGTCCTCGCCCATTCTCTGGGCACAGACCTCGGCGCGGGCTGGCTCTGCGCGGACGGCGCCGTGCCTGAGCTTACGCTTGAGATGTACGACTGCGCGCTTGACCTCGGCAGTTGGCCCAGCCGCGACATGCCGGCGGAGGACCTGCGCTGTGTGCGTAATGAAAACTCCGGCCTTGCCGGTGCGCGGCGCTATATGGGTCAGGCCGCGGTTTTCCGTATGGCCTATGCCCTCGCGCCGGACATGCTCGCCGGGTATACGCAGGAGACCGGCGGCGTGCTGCACATCGCCTCCTCTCCCGCCGACATGCGCAAGCCCTGCCTTGAGCATATCATGCAGCTTGCCGGGCAGGGGAGGCCAGAGGCGGAGGAGATATTCCGCTGCATAGGCCGCGGCCTTGCGCATATAAGCCGCGACATGGCCTCTCTGCTCACGCCCGGCAGTGATGTGCGCTTTCTCTTCGGCCGCTTTGTCAAGCACCCGCGCTGCTTTGCCCTCATCTGCGAGGGCTGTGCCGAGGTCATGCCGGAGCTGCGCCTTGTCGCCGCAGACAGCGGCCTCGCCTGTACCGGGCTCATGCGTCAGCTTGCCGCCATGCCGGGCGTCACGGTCGCCCAGTTCGGCCAGGCCGTCGGCGCTGTGTTCTACGGCCTTGCGTGATAAACACTCCGCGCCGTCTTGCAAAAAGACGGCGCGGATGCTACAATACGGCTGAAAATGATTTCGGTCACGCACTTGGATGAAGCGCAGGCCGCCAAGCAGGCGGCTTTTTCAATGGATACTGATTAGATGTAACTAACCGTTGGCGCAGACCGCTGTGACTTCTGCCTGAAGCTCACCGAATAAATATATGGAGGCGTATAAAAATGGAGATAAAGCATTTCGGAGACCCGCGGGGAAAAAGCGTTCTGCTGCTGCACGGAAATCTCATGTGCTGGCGGCAGTTTGAGGATCTGATACCGCTGCTGGAAAAGGACTATTCCGTCTACGCTGTCAGCTTTGACGGCTTCGACGGCTCACGGAGCACGACCTATACCACGGCACAGGCACAGGCGGACAAGCTGGAGGATTTCCTCTGCACCGAGCTTGGCGGGCAAGTGGATATGCTCTTTGCGGAGTCTCTTGGCTGCGGCCCGGCGGTGCTTTTGAAGTCCTCTCCTGAGGTCAAGATCGACCATATGATACTCAGCGGGCCGGAGTATCTGGATTTCGGCGTGCTGAACGGGCTTATCCTTAAGGTCATGCCGCCGAAGCAGTATGAAACGGCGCGGAAAAAGACCATGCCCGCCTGGGCGCTGCGCTTCATGGGGCAGACGGAGCAGGGGATGCAGACCATGATGAGCCGCATCCCGGACAATATCAGTCTGGAATCCGTCCGCGCCACATGGGCGGCGGGGCTCTATCTTTACCGCACGTACTTCCCGGTGCAGCCGGAGGCCAAGGTCTCCTGCTGGTATGGGGAGAAGGAGGGCCACATGAAAAAGGCCATCCAACGTCTGCGCCGGGCATACCCGAAGCTGACGGTCCGCTGCTTCAAGGGCTTTGGCCATGGCGATATTATCAACCACCCTGACCTGCTGGCAAGCGAGATGATAGATTTCATGACCGGCAGGTGATAAGCAGATGGACGACCCATATAAGCTTGCGAAAAATATACTGCTGTCCGGCGAGGGCGGTCCCATTGCGGCGCCCGGCGGCGGATTTACCAGCATTGAGCTGTACGGCGCTTCCGCCTGTGAAAACGCCGCAGCGGACGGAGGCGGCCGCTTCCATCTGGAAAATGAAAGCGGCACGGGGGATATCACGCTCTACCGCGTGTTTCCCGGAATCGAGCTTGTCTATAACGACATGCACATGGCGTACTGCAACAAGCACCAGCAGCCCGCGGCGAACGTCATGGAGATAAACTACTGCAAGGAGGGGCGCAGCGAGTGCCTGTTCGGAGAGCGCCGCTACTGCTATATGTCCGCGGGGAATCTTTCCTTCTGCTCCCTGCATGACAGCGCGCACCAGTCCGAATTCCCGACGGCCCATTATCACGGCATCACCGTCACCGTGGATTTTTCCGCGATAACGGAGGAAATGAAAAAGGTGCTGGAGCTGTTGGCCGTGGATATTGCCCGCATCAGGGCGCTTTCACAGGCGGCGGAGTTCACGATCATCCGGGCTGACCCGACTATAGAGCATATCTTTTCCGAGCTGTACAGAGTTCCCGACTCTATCCGCCACGGCTATATCCGCGTCAAGGTGGTGCAGATCATGAACGCTATGGAAAAGTAAAATGGACACGGCAGATTAACCTCCAATCGGCTACCGTGTCCCTGCAAGTCGTCATCAGTTTGTGCAAGCGCAGAGAAACGGCGGCTCTGAAATTCAAAGCCGCCGTTTCATATAGGCGTGTTGATGGGACTGCTGCACGACGGCTTTTTTTCTTTTGCCGTCGTGCAGCAGATTTGGCAGAGTTAGTGCAACGCTTTATTACAGGTTATAGTTAATTTATTCATACTTCTTTCCAACCACATATATTGGCAACAGCACACCGCAAAGGAACATAGCCAAGAAAACATATTTCCCTATGTTTTCCCATACATCTGCTACAATGCTGCCCGCCACGATGTTGATAATCGGGAACAGTATCATACACAGGCACAAACTCAAGCGGAGAGTTCTCACAATATGTGGCCAGTTGCGATTATTGAATTTTACTCCCGGCACATTCATGCGGAATGGGCCATCATAAAAAATGTTTACACTGTTTTCATCATAAAAGCTTGATAACTTAGTGCGGACGAAGCAGCAAAAGTACGCGCCGAATACCGCACTTAGAAGCGCAAGCGTTTCCAAGGTCTCCATGCAGGGCTGCGCCGTTGTATAGTTCAGAAATGTACCGATACAACAAATCAAAAGGGAAAATCCGTAAAAGACAATCCACTTGCTCTTTACATGATATGCCCTTTCAGGGCTTTCGTCCGCATAAGTGATTGCCGTCTTAACAATATCCTCAACCTTATCAGGTTTTAGTACATCATTGTTCGGCAATCTCTCACACATTAAAAGTTCCGTAACGGAAACATCCAACAGATTTGCCAGCGGGATCAATAGAACGGTATCGGGCAAGCTAACTCCCGTTTCCCATTTGCTGACTGCCTTATCAGATATACAGAGTTGTTCGGACAGCTCTTTTTGGGTGATACCTTTTTCTTTGCGAAGTACGGCGACAAATGCGCCGAATTTCTTTTTATCAATATTGAACATAAGCATTTCCTCCTGTAATTGCTAAACATATTATCACGCTTACCTGGCTGCAAATCAACCGAACAGTAAGAGAGTTCACCGTTTTGGAAGTTGAATGGTAGTAGAATTGCCGCATTTTAGCCGCCATAGGCATTTTGCCTTTTATTCTATCAGCATAGCTACATAAGCGCAACTGCCTAACACGAAATTAAATATGCATTTGAATGAAATATAAAATCGTTCAAATACTATCACCCGAAATGTAAAATTACATTAGGTGGTGATGCTATGAAAATTGAACGGGACGAGCGCAAATTTGACTTTCACGGAATCGGACTTGCCATCAAGAAAGCCCGTGAGCGTGAGGGCATGACGCAGGAGCAATTAGGATACATTGTTGATCGCGATCCGCGTACCATCATGTATCACGAAAATGACGGACAGCATCCGAGCCTAAACGCCTTTTACCAAATGGTAACAATGTTCGGTATCTCCGTGGACGAATACTTTTATCCCGACATG
>URPU01000093.1 GCA_900549865.1 uncultured Eubacteriales bacterium | reverse complement strand
TATCTACTGTACAATTTGTACCCCCTCCGTGTCCATTTTTAGCTTACCACTTCAGCTGATGCAAATATGAGTAATATGTACGCCCCTTGGTGAATATAATTTAAAATAGATTGACTGAACACCTTTGCATACAGGAAATGAAGGGGGTACATATAAATGAAAAAGAAACTGGCAAAGCTGCTGGCATGTATTCTTGCTGTGGGGCTGCTCTTGCCCGCAACAGGCACGGCCGCGCTGGCGGACGGTGTGGATGAAACTACCACCTCCGGCACGGGAACGCCGGAGGACCCGAAGCTCACGACCTCTACCGTGACCGATACCGACGCCAAGACCGGCGAGACCACCGTGACCATAACCATAGAAAAGGAATGGACGGATGAGGGCGTAGACGGCGAGGAGCACGGCACGCAGACCGAGGTGACGGACAAGACCGGCGGCCTTGTCAGCGCCTCCGGTGAGGCAAACGGCAGCGAGACGACAGGGGAAAACTCTTCGGAAGAGAAGGAGAGCACTGTCGAGATAGATAACGGCACGGGCAGCGTGCCCGGCGGCCCCGGTATAGAGGCGGAGGTCCCCGATGTGACCGTCGGCCTCACGCCCGGAAGCAAGGATGAAAACAGCGAGACGTCCCGCGCATGGTTTGATGAGGACACGCTGGAGCTGCCCGACTGGGTGCGCCCGGCGGATGACAATGGCCGCGCGTGGATAACCGAGGGCAGCAGCACCGAATCGGACGGGACCGTCACGAATATCACCGTGGAGAATGATGCCGCGGCGAATTCCACGACCTATACAAAGACCACGACCACTCCCGACGGGAAGCTCGTCAGGGAGACGGTCACATGCACCCGCGACGAAAACGGAAATATAACCGGCTACAGCGTGCTCACCACGGAGACGGTGCCCGCCACGACGGAGGACTCCGCGCCCCCGGCGAACGCCACGATAAACGCGGACGGCGGCTGGACGTCCTATGACTATGAGCTTCCCGAGAAGCCCGAGGTGGCTTCGCCGCCCGACTGCGACAGCGAGGGCAACGTCATAAACGGCGAGGTCGTCGCCGAGATACGCGATGAAAACGGCAGCCTCGTCGGCTATACCGTCGTCACTGTCAAAAACGGCGTCGCCGTCGGCTACAGCGACCCCATCCTCGGCCGGTATGTCGCCACGACGACGGTGGAGGAAAAGCTGGAAGACGGCCTTGTCAGGCGCACCACCACCAAAACGACCGTCACGAAGATGAAGAGCGCCTCCCGCAGCGGCGAGGTCTCTGACGGCGTGCGCACGGTGCTGGGCTGGATGGGCGACGTGTCCGGCGGCGTGAAGCGCGGCGACATGGAGACCTTTGAGCCGGGCATAAAGAACAGCGACAATGGAAAAACCGACTTCCTGCGCGACCTCTTCAACCGCCCCTATAAGCTGAGCGAGTATGACGAAAACGCCGATGAGTTCTTCCAGTGGCTCGGCGAGTACGGCATAGAGAGCGCCATACGCGTCAAGCAGGGCAGCGTTGACAGCTGGCAGCCGCATCAGTTCGTGCTTGCCGGGGCGGACGGGTCGAAGTACTATGTCTATTGCTGCGATTTCGACGTCTCTCCGAAGGACGGCGCGCGCTATAATATGGAGCGTATCGAGGACGCGGATTACTACAAGAATAACGACGGCGGCGCGGCGGAGGATCAGATCCGTGCCATCGTCCGCAACGGTTATTGGGGCGTTGAGAATGCCAGCGCCGACCCCGCGTCGCCTACGCCCGGCAGTCTGGATGCTTTCAGAAAAATGCTTGTGGACGCGGGCCTGCTGACGGGTGAGCAGGCGTCCGCCATTACTGACGGCATGGCTCTGACGGCGACGCAGGCCGCAATATGGTACTACGGCAACAGCGGCAGCGACCTGCTCGACGATGATGATATTGCCGGCAGATACTGCACCGATGGAAAGCTTGGTGCGACGGATGCGGATAAAAAGGCGCTCGTCAATGAGATATACCGGTATCTCATAAAGGGTATGCCCGGCCAGAAGGCCGACGCCGGAAATACGCTCATCACGGCAGAGGATTTTGCGAAGGACATAGACCTCACCGTCGGCAGAAGAAATGACGACGACAGGTATGAGACGGATATATCCATCACCATGGCCGTTATCCCCGACAGCAGCACCAGCGACCTTATCGTGTACGTCACGGCGGACGGGGAGAATATCGGCGCGTACCGCCTCTGCGGCGATGGAAGCGCGGGTGCGGAGAATAACATCGTCAACGCCGTGCGCAACGCCGACGGGTCATATACGCTCAAGGGCGTGCCTCTGCCCGGTGGAAAGAACATCACGCTCAACCTCAAGGGCACGCAGAACATCGAAAACGGCGTGTATCTCTTCACCTGCGCCAAGGACGGCAAGCCCTCGCAGACCTTCGTGGGTGCGGGCGCTGCACAGCAGGACATCGATCTCAGTGTTGACTTCGGCTTCAGCGTGACCGACCCCACCGTCACGGTCAGCTCGACCGGCGAGGATTCCGGCGCGGAGAAGCTTGAGTGGTCGTCGGAGTACTACACCTTCAGCAACGATGATGGCGGCAGCAGGAATATGGATGTGCCCAAGACCGGCGACGGGCTGTACGGCCTACAGATAGCGCTTGCCATCGGCATGGCGTTCAGCCTCGCCGCGGCGCTCATGTTCCTGCGCCGCGCAAGGGCCGGGGAAGCGGCCTGAAAAATACGGCAGAGGCGCGGAGGATGCATATGACACGGCAGGACACTGCCGCGCGGAAAGGCGCGGCGAAAAAAGCAAAGAACGGCGGCGGGAAGTATGCGGCGCTGTCGATGATCGCGCTGTACACGTTCGCCGTGCTTGCGGTGCTGCTTGCCGTAAGCGTGTTTGTCCGGCACAGTACGCAGCAGCAGGGGGCGGCGCTCAGGGCGCTTTATACGCCGCCCTCGCCCGCCGCGGCGCAGGCGGCGGACCCGGCCCCAGCGGGGGAGGAGAAGCCCGCTGTCATACCCGCGCGCTTTGAGGAGCTTTATGAGATAAACCCGGAGCTTATAGGCTGGCTGCGGGTAGGCGCGCTTGTGGATGAGCCCGTCGTCTACCGTGACAATGAGTATTATCTGCACCACTCCTTCCGCGGAAATGCCAGCAACAGCGGCACGGTCTTTGCGGACGTGGAAAACGACAGATGGGCGCATGACGCGTATGTGGTGCTTTACGGCCACAATATACGCGGCGGGGACAAGTTCGGCCCGCTTGCGCAGTACCGCGAGCTTGACTGCCTCAAGGAAAACCCGCTCATAAGCTGGGATACGATAAGCGGCGACGACGCGGCGCTGTACGCCGTGTTCTCCGTCTTTGACGCGTCCATGCTTCCGGATTCCGAGGATTATTTTTACCTGCGCCGCTTTGATGAGCTGCGCACCGGCGGGGATGAGGCGATGCAGCTTCTGATAGACGAGCTGCGCGAAATGTCGCTTTACGATGTGCCAATCGACGTTGCGCCGCAGGACGGGATACTTGCGCTCGTCACGTGCAGCTATTCCAACTCCGACGGGCGGCTGATGGTGTTTGCGCGCCGCCTGCGCGCCGGTGAATCTGCGGAGGACGTCTGTTCCTCCGTTGCGCTCGCCAGCGTGAGAGAGGCGCAGAACTGATATTTGATGATATGATCGTGATATGTGCATCCCCCGGCCCCGCCGGGGGATGCAAGCCTTATGGATTTTTCTGCCCGTGCGGATTGTCAGGAATAAAACTACGGTTGATTTTGCACGGCACGGTGATTATAATGCTTTTAACGGCGTCGGAGACGCCTTTATTTATGTCCTTGTCACTGGGGTGGGGAAATGATATGAAAAATAGAGATACGGGAAAACAGCGGCTGGACATGCTGCACGGTTCGCTGTGGGATAAGATACCGCGCTTTGCACTGCCCATCGCCGCCACGGCCATACTCGGCCAGCTCTTCAACGCCGCGGATATCGCGGTCGTCGGCAACTTTGCCGGTGATGTGCGTACGCAGTCCGTGGCTGCGGTCGGCGCGAACGGCGCCATCATCGGCCTCATCGTCCAGCTTTTTATCGGCGCGGCGCTGGGCGCGAATGTGGTTATCGCGCACGCCATCGGGGAGGAAAACCCGGCGGCTGTGCAGAAGGCCGTGCATACCTCTATAGTCGTGGCGCTCATCGGCGGGATAGCCGCCGCGCTTCTCGGTCAGCTCGTCGCCGCGCCGCTGCTGGGCGCGCTGAACGTTCCGGAGGACGTGCTTCCGCTGGCGCTGCTGTATCTGCGGATATATCTGGCCGGGCTGCCGGTGATACTGCTGTATAACTTTGAAGCGGCCATATTCCGCAGCATAGGTGAGACCAAAACGCCGCTTGTCGTGCTGACGGCGTCGGGCATACTGAACGTCATACTCAACCTGTTCTTCGTCATCGTGCTGCAAATGGCGGTCGCGGGCGTGGCCGTGGCGACGGTCATTTCAAATGCGGTCAGCTCCGTGCTGCTGTACTGGCGGCTGCGTACCACGAAGCAGGTCATCCATGTTGACCCCGCCCTCCTGCGCGTGGACGGCGAGATTTTGAAGCGCATCCTGCGCATCGGCCTGCCGGCCGGCATACAAAGCGCCGTGTTTTCGGTCTCAAATATAATCATCCAGTCTGCGGTCAACAGCCTTGGCACGGTGGTCATGGCCGCGACGAGCGCCTCGTTCAATATCGAGGTCATCACTTATAATATCCTCAGCTCCTTCAGTCAGGCCTGCACCACCTTCGTCGGGCAGAACTTCGGCGCGGGGCAGATCCGCCGCTGCAAGCGCACGCTGCTGCTGTGCATTGCCGAGGGCGTGGTCATCCTCGCCGTGGTGGTGCCGCTCGTCCTTTTCTGGGGCAAGACGCTGCTGTCCGTTTTCAGCGACGATCCTGCCGTTGTGGCGTGCGGCTATATCCGGCTCAGCGCGCTCATCCCCGCGCATCTGTTCAGCCTGATGTACGAGGTGATGTCGGGCTATATGCGCGGCTTCGGCATCTCGCTCACGCCCGCGGCGCTCACGACGGCCGGCGTCTGCGGCATACGCGTCGCGTGGATACATTGGGTGTTCCCGCTGCACAAGAGCTTTCAGACCATCGTGACGGTGTACCCGCTCAGCCTCGGCACGACGGCGCTGCTCATCTTTATAGCGCTGCTGTGCTGCCGCCCCTCGCGCCGCTACGCATCGGTCGAGGCGGAGGGGAGCTTTGAATAAAACCTAATAAGAACAAACACACCGCCCGCTTGGAGTTATCGGCTCCATGCGGGCGTTTGCGCGCTGTATGCAGCGAAAATTTAAACCGAACCCTTGACAAGTGACCGCTCGGTAACTATAATTATGGGCGCTGAATACATACACACTCGGTTGGTGAAAGCCAGTGACCTTGCCAATCGGGCATGGTAAAGGAGAAATACCATGGACGCAATTGTTTATACGACGAACACCGGCAGCAGTGAGCGTTACGCAAATCTGCTGGCGCATGAGACGCAGCTTCCCGCTTATTCACTGGCGGAAGCGGGCGGGAGACTCCGCCAGGGGGCGGAGATAATATACCTCGGCTGGGTGATGGCAAGCTCTGTGAAGGGCTATGCCGCCGCCGCGAAGCGCTACAGCGTGCGCGCCGTGTGCCCGGTGGGCATGGGGCAGACCGGCACGCAGACGGAGCAGATCAGGGCGAAGAACAATATCCCCGCGGAGGTTCCCGTGTTCACGCTGCAAGGGAACTTTGACCTGAAAAAGCTCAGCGGCATGTACCGCCTGATGATGAATATCATGGTCAGCGCCGTCGGGAAAAAGCTGTCCGCAAAGCCCGACAGAACGCCCGAAGAGGACGACATGCTGGATATGATGCTCACGGGCAGCGAGCGCGTCAGCTTCAGGAACCTGAATGCCGTGCTGGACTGGTACGCGGGGCTTAAGAAGTGATAGTTGCGTAGCAAACACGGAGGCAGTGAAAAAATCAGGCCGGGCTTTCAATCAAAAGCCCGGCCTGAAAATATAGTAATATTTTTCGTCATATAGGCAATAAAAACGGCAGGTCTGCCGTCCGTCGATGCCAAAGCCTCGCGACATACGTCCAAAACCGCAGCGACAGTCCCTGCCACTACCAGTATACGTACAACGATGGGAAATGTCAAGAACGAGCGATAAGGAGCGCCTACAAATTGTCGGCCAGAAATAATTTTGATGGCACTGGGAATGTTCGTCAAAATGCCCTGACATGCGCGTGCATATATGGTGATTCTGCCAGTTTACACAGGCTTTCGTTACGAGTATCATTTATATGATATATTTTTCCTTGGGAAATAGATGAATAGAATGCGGGTGGAGTTGGAAATGAGCATTGATTTAATTGGGCAAAAGGTTACGCATTTTTTGTGGGGTGACGGGGTGGTCTTAGAACAGACTCCAAACACCATAAGTGTTGAATTTTTCAATCAGACGGAAACATCCAGAAGTTTTGCGAAGTTTTCTCTTACTTCCCCAGACACTTTCCGCAGATTCCTTAAATGCCACGACGCTGGGGTTCAACGTTCTATGCTGCTCCGCGATATTGGAAATTTGCCGTCTGTTAAGTATGACGGCGTAGAGTGGTGGCGCAAGGCACCAAGTCAGTGGCTGAATATAGACTTAATTTACGCTAAAGATAAAACTTACGTAGAAAAGCTCGAAGCAGAATATGAACAGTCTGTCCGCAGAAAGAGACTTGACGAACTAAGCAGAAACCCTGTACCGGAGCTTCTCTCAAAAGCTGCTATACTTCGCAGGGAGATAAATGAAATACAGTTAGGCAAGCGCAGCAATGCTACAAATGATTCTGTCAAGCTCAAGGCTTATGAGGGTGTTGATTACATAGAAGCGGCATTGAGTAAAACTCAAGAAATTACAGATAGCGAGATTCGCGGTGCATTGCCAATGCTATCCGCTTTTTACCGTAATATCGGGGACTCCCCAAGGTGCTATACTGATATATATAAAAAATACAAAGACCGCCACGTCCTGAGCGGAAAGTTCTATATTTCCTTGGCGGCTTCGTATTGCGACATGGGTGATGCTGACGATGCCTTACGCGCGCTCGACATTGCCTATCTGAATGGCGAGTCTGAGAGCAGCGTACATGCTCAGCGAGTATATCAGAGGATTCAAGCGCTGCTGAGTGAGTGTGATGACGGCAAAGCTTGAGAGGAACTTTTCTGAATGAAAGAGCTTGACTTAGGCAGCAAACTCTATTACATAGATAAAAAAACGGAGGAATCGCGCGAGGTCGAGGCAGTATATGTTGACAACAATGGGTTTGGATTCTACTTCGACGGCACGCCGCACAAATTACCATATACCGTTATAGGTTCTAGGCTTTACATTTCGCGGGCGGACGCGTGGAACGCATGGTGGAATGCAAAGAAACGCAAAATGCCAATAAAGCCGGCTCGAAAGCAAACAATAAAGAAAACAGAAGCTAACCGTAACGAAAGGCGAACGTCATTGTCTCCGACGCAAGCGCCATTACCCTCAGTTCAGGCGATAGAAAATGGTTTGCCTGAGCCATGCAATCAGAATCTTCATTCTCTTGACAATGTTGAGACCCTTCAATCGAGTTCCGCTCCACCTCACGGCTGTGATACTTGCCAGCTTCGCCGGAACGGAACATGCACGCTTATACGCTCCGAGTTGTGCGACGATTACAGAGCGGTTCCGTGGGTGAGTGAAGAGAAACGAATTGCATGGGCTGACAAGTCTATGCTTGAGCGCTTTAGGGAGCGCGGCAGAGGAAAATATAAGGGCGGGTTTCAAAACCCGTACAGCGGGAAGATATGGGGAGGAAAATAAGGAGCATTTGAGTGGCACGTTCGTGCAGCTTTAACAAAAAATAAGCCCGGAAGGCCTTGACGACCCTCCGGGCTATGTACGCATCGTATCTTATGCGCCGACAGATATTCAACCGAGAACGAGGTCTCTGCTGACAACCTTGCGGCCTGACACTTTGCCTGAGAGGTACAGTTCCCGCGCGGTTGGAATTTTACCGTCTGCCGGAGTTTTGCGAGCCTCGCTCACCATCTTGGGTGGGATGTGAGGACGACTATGCATTTCGGCGGGTGGTCGGACTACAAGACAGTGAACGATTTTTACATTAAACTGGATGAGACAGACCTTTTTCGTGACGCCACGAAAATGCTGGAGTTCTACGCTGGCACGGGTTCGTGAGTAAATTCGTGAGTAATAAAGTGTACCCAAAGTCAAGGACAAAAATAGTTTTTTAGACACGGGAACGGAGC
>URPU01000092.1 GCA_900549865.1 uncultured Eubacteriales bacterium | reverse complement strand
TCCGCCAGCAGAAGATCCTTCACCGTGACTATGCCCTCGAGCTTCCTGTCCGCCGAAATGACAAAGCACACGTAGATGGTCTCCTTATCCTCGCCGATGCGCCGTATGCGTGCCAGCGACTCCTTCACGCTCATATACTTTTTCAGGTCTATGAACTCGGAGGTCATTATGCTTCCGGCGGAGTTCTCCGGATAGCGCAGATACTGGTTTATAAGGTTGCGCGTGGCGGGCGTGGCTGTGCGCATGGCGCGCTTGACCACGTTGGCCGGAAGCTCCTCCATCATATCGACGGCATCGTCCACGTACAGCTCTTCTATTATCCCCGCAAGCTCAGAGTCCGTGATGGAGTTTATTATCTTCTCCTGATCCGGCGCTTCAAAGTTTGCAAAGACCTCCGCGGCGGTCTCCTTCGTCAGCAATCGGAAAACCATCGGCATTCTGTTGTCGTCAAGCTCGGAGAGAAATTCCGCGACGTCGAATTCGTTCATTTCCTCCATGCGCCGCTGGAGCTGCTTCATGTCCCTGTTGTCCAGAAGCTGCATCAGCTCGTCCGTGCGTTTTTCCTGTATCGCGTCAAAATCCATGACGCTCATGTTTTCCTGTTCTGCCAACTCAGCTCACCCGCCTTACATTCTCACTTTATTTCGCCGCCTGTGCGGCCGGGCTTACAGCCCCAGATACTCCTCCTGTGCGGTGCTCAGCGTGTCTATCGCAACGCCCATCGCCGCCAGCTTTATCCGCGCCACGGCCTCGTCCAGCGCGCGCGGCACGGGGATGACGCCCGGCGCAAGCTCCGCCCTGTGCTGCGCCAGATACTGCGCGGACAGCGCCTGTATGGCGAAGCTCATGTCCATTATCTCTGCCGGGTGTCCGTCCGCCGCAGCGAGGTTGACAAGCCTGCCCTCCGCAATGGTGAACAGCGTCTTTCCGCCGGGCAGCACGTAGCCCTGAATGTTGTGCCGCGCCTCGTATTTTTCAACGGCCATTTCGTTCAGCGCCGCCATATCGACCTCCACGTCGAAGTGACCGGCGTTGGAGAGTATGGCCCCGTCCTTCATCAGTTCAAAATGCTCCTTCGTGATGACGCCGCTGCATCCCGTCACGGTGACGAAGATGTCGCCCATCCGCGCGGCCTCGCGCATCGGCATCACCTCAAACCCGTCCATCACGGCCTCAAGCGCGCGCACGGGATCAGTCTCCGTTATTATAACCTTCGCGCCCATGCCCTTTGCGCGCATAGACACGCCCTTGCCGCACCAGCCGTAGCCGGACACGACAACGCGCTTTCCCGCAACGATGAGATTCGTCGTGCGCATTATGCCGTCCCACACGCTCTGACCCGTGCCGTAGCGGTTGTCGAACATGTGCTTGCAGTCGGCGTCGTTCACCATCACCATGGGGAATTTCAGTTCCCCGGCCTTCGCCATCGCACGCAGGCGGTGTATGCCCGTCGTCGTCTCCTCGCAGCCGCCTATGACCTCCGGGATGAGGGAGGTGAATTTCGTATGCATCAGGTGCACAAGGTCGCCGCCGTCGTCGATTATTATGTTCGGCGCGATCTCCAGCACGCGGCACAGGCTCTCCTCGTATTCCTCCATCGTGCAGCCGTACTGCGCGAATACCTCCATCCCGCCGAAGGCAAGCGCCGCGGCGACGTCATCCTGCGTCGAAAGCGGGTTAGAGCCCGTCACGTACATCTTCGCCCCGCCCATTTCCAGCACGCGGCACAGGTACGCTGTCTTTGCCTCAAGGTGCACCGACAGCGCGATCTTCAGGCCCGCGAAGGGCTTCGTTTTCGCAAACTCCGCGCCGATGCCGCGCAGCACGGGCATGTTGCGCTCCACCCATTTTATTTTCATCTCGCCGGATGGGGCGAGGCCGATATCCTTTATCCGACTCATATCAAAGTCTCCTTCTCAAAATTTGTGCTTTTATATTATTTATTTTCCCCGAATGCCCTCGATTGACAAGGACATACACGGTTTTGACGGGCAGAAATAATACCCATACATCCTCAAAGACCCCGCAGATACACAATATTCTCTGCGGCCATTTCATCATTTGACCGGTTTTCTGCCACGGCAAAACTGCTTGCACCTGACGGCGATGGATTTTCGAGTGATTTTTGACTTTTGAGGCGCAGATGTGTCGTAACCCATCAAGACGAAAAGGGCAAAAAGCGCCGGAAAGACGCGCTGTCAGGCGTGTATGCTCTTGTTAACCGAGGGTATATAATATGACAAGATATTTTACCACAGCCGCCCGTTTATAGCAAGGACAAAAAGCTCTTCGCGCCCCCGGCGGCGCTTTTGCGCGCACAGGGCGGGATTGTTATTTTCCGCCCATTTCTCATTAAAAACAAATCGTATTTTACAGCGCCGTGTGACAGCCTTCTTTGAACCGCCTAACTATAATGAAAATAAACTTATGTAAACTTACCGGAGGACAAAACATGGTGATCGGGGGACAGAGCAGGCTTGCCGCGCTGAAGGCTTCGGCAGGCGGGAGAAAGATAGATCCGCGCTTTTACATGGCGGCGCGCTGCGCCGTGTATATGGGGCTGGGTATGATGATGTCCTGCGCGCGGGTGCTGGGCAATGGCGCGCCGTTCGGCATCGCTATGGTCGGCTGTGCCGGGCCGGGGCTTAGCGGGGCGTTCACGCTTGCGGGCGCGTCGCTGGGGTATATCCTCTCCGACGGCTTGGACTGGGGCATCCGCTATATCGCGGCGGCGGTGCTGGTCTACACCATCGCCTTCGTGTTTCAGGAGCTTTCCGTTTATAAAAGCGACTTCTTCATGCCGTCCAGCGCGGGCGCGGTCATGGCGCTGACGGGCTTTCTCAGCAGCTTTTCCGCGCAGCAGGGCGCAGTGCCGCTCTACGCGGAGATATTCCTTGAAACGGCGCTTGCCTTCGGCGGAACCTATTTCTTCCGTGAGGCGCTGACGAACGCCCTGCGCACGACGGAGACGGCGGAGCTCAAGCACAGCGTCGCCGTGATGATAATGGCAGCCTGCGCGCTGATGAGCTTTTCCAAGGCAGTGCTCTTCGGCACGGTCTCGGCAGGGCACGTCGCGGCGATGGTCATGGTGATGACCTCCGCCATGAAGGGCGGCATGCTCACAGGCGCGGCCGTGGGCACGGTCCTGGGCCTTGCGATGGACCTCACGTATTCCGGCGCGCCGTTTTATACGATGTCGTATGCATTCTCGGGGCTGCTTTCCGGCGTTTTCGGCAAGCATGGGCGCGTGCTGTTCGTGCTGTCGTTCATCCTCTCCTGCGCGCTGTCCGTCGTGTGCGCGTGGGATGCCCGGCTTTATATGAGTGTCCTTTTTGAAACGCTGTGCGCCTGCGCGGTGTTCATGCTTCTGCCCACGCCGTGGCTGACGCACATCGGCCTCATGCTGCAATATGTCGAACGCGGCACGGGGGAATCCGGTCTGCGCCGCTTCGTCGCCGGGCGCGTCAAAAATCTCAGCGAGGCGTATGCCGCGCTTTTTGAGACGGTCCGCAAAAACGTGGAGGAGCCGTATAACGACGAGAACATCGCCCGCGTTTTCGACCGCGCGGCGGATGAGGTGTGCGTGCGGTGCAAGCATAAGAACCGCTGCTGGAACACCGAGTATATGGACACGCTCTCCGCCATGAACGACGCCACCCAGGCCATGACGGAGCACGGTACGCTCACCGTAAACGACCTGCCCGGCTATTTCCGCGAGCGCTGTGAGGGGCTTCCGGCCTTCGTCGCGGCGGTGAACGGCCAGCTTCGCGCGCTGTCGTACAGGCGGCAGCTCCGCGTGCACCTGAAGGAGAGCCGCAGCGTCGCGTGGGAGCAGTATAACGACATTGCAGAGGTGCTGCGCCGTGTGGCGGAGGAGCTTGGCAGCATCAACGGCTCAGACCCGCTGGCGGAGCGCCGCCTTGTGCGTTATCTCAAAAGCATGGATATAGACGCCGAGGCCGCCGTCTACCGCGACGGGAGCGGGCGCGTGCGCGTCATCGTAGAAAGCGGCCGCCTCAGCCCGCTTACGAAGCACGAGGATTATCTTGAAAAGCTCTCCTCCGTCGTGGGCGTGCGGCTGTGCCTGCCCGGAGAGGACGCCGGGGCCGCCTCGCGCCTGACGCTGCTGGAGGCAGAGCCGCTTGCCGTGTCCGTGGGCATCGCGGCGCTCAAAAAGCGCGGTGAGAAGGTCAGCGGCGACAAGGGCACGTATTTTAAGACAGATTCCGGCGTTCTGTGCGTCATTTTGTCCGACGGCATGGGCACCGGCGACGAGGCCGCGCGCGACAGCACCGAGGTCGTCGCCATCCTTGAAAAGTTTCTCCGTTCCGGCGTCGATCCCGCCGTGGCCATGAAGATACTCAATTCCGTCATGCTTTTGAAAAGTCAGGACAGCTGGGGCTATGCCACGGTTGACCTCATGTGCGTTGACCTCTTCACCGGCGACGCCTGCTTTTATAAATACGGCGCGGCCCCGTCCTACGTGTGCTCGCCCAAGGGCGTGCGCCGCATAAAGGGGGAGACGCTGGCCGCGGGCCTTGGCGGCGGCGTGGGCGCCGCGCCCGACATCGTGCGTATGCGCCTGCGTCCGGGCTGCACGGCGGTCATCGCCTCCGACGGCGTCATTGTGGACGCGGACGACGAGTGGATAAGGACCCTGCTCTCCCGCGGGTTTGAGGATATGAAGGCGCTGGCGCGCTCCACGCTCAAGGAGGCCGAAAAGCTCTACGGCGCGAATGACGATATGACGGTCGTCACCGTGCGCGTGGAGGAGCGCGCATGATGCGGCGGCTGCGGCGCGGCATTGCCGCCCGGCAGGGGATCCCGCCCGCGCGCCGTCACGGAAAAACGCCGCGAAGGGAAAGAAGGGACAATGTATTGAAGGGCAGCATGAAAAACGTCATAGTCGTGCATCCGCCGGGCGGGATATTCTCCGAGGCCGTTTTCATCCTGCGCGACGATTATTTCCAAACTCCCGGCATAAGCCGCGAGGCGCTTCTGCGTCAGGCGCGCGCCGCGGCGGAGAAGTACGCGGCCGCTTATTCGCCGCCGGGGGGCGGCGCGCGGCTCATCGCGCTCGTGGCGCTGGCTGTGCTTGTCACAGGCGGGGCCGCGCTCACGCTGCGGCTCATCGGCCTGATATAAGCGCCGTTATCGCATAATTTGCCTGCATTGCCGTCTTGACAAGGCCACCGCGCGATAGTATATTCTTACTGTAAGCTTAAAATTTTTTAATGAAATAGAGATAAAGGGGGTTCCCATATGAACAGAGTTGCGGTAGTAACAGGCGGCAGCGGCGGCATAGGCCGGTGCACGGCGGCGGCGCTGCACCGCGCCGGGTGCACGGTGTATGAGCTTTCGCGCCGCGATATACAGGCGGAGGGGATAAATCACCTGACGGCGGACATAAAGGATGAAGCGCAGGTGCGCGCGGCCATAGAGGCCGTGATGGAGCGCGAGGGGCGGATAGATATTCTTGTCAACAACGCCGGCTTTGGCATCTCCGGCGCGGCGGAGCTTACGGAAAGCAGCGACTCCCACGCCCAGCTTGAGCTGAACGTGTTCGGCATGGACAACGTCACGCGCGCCGTTCTGCCCATCATGCGCGCGCAGGGCGGCGGGCGCATCGTATGCATGAGCTCTATTGCCGGTATCGTGCCCATACCCTTCCAGCTTTGGTACTCCGTCAGCAAGGCCGCCGTGATAGCCTACGTGCTCGCCCTGCAAAACGAGGTGCGCCCCTTCAACATCAGCGTCTGCGCCATCATGCCGGGGGATATCGCCTCCGGGTTTACGGACGCGCGCCATAAGTCCGCCGCCGGGGACGACGTCTATTCCGGCCGTATAGAGCGCTCCGTCACCGTGATGGAGCATGACGAGCGCACAGGCATGACGCCCGAATTCGCCGGGAACTTCGTCGCAAAATACGCGCTCAAGAAGCATTCGAGGCCGCTCGTCGCCATGGGCGCGGCATATAAGGGCGCGGCCGTGCTTGCAAAGCTCCTTCCGCGCCGGACCTCAAACTGGATAGTCGGCAGAATATACGCGAAATAACAGAATACATCATACATCCAAGCGCCGCCCTCACGCGAGGGCGGCGTTTTTGCGTGCCGCATATCATATAAAAATACTGTGAATTTATACACTTTGCCCTGTAAAACCTATTGACAACGTAGATAATTAGTTCTATAATCTCCAGTCGAAAGATAGGAATTAACGGCGCGGCCATGTATGCGGCTGCGCGGAAAAGGGGCGGAAGCAATGGAAAAGAAAAAACTGCTTGAAATAAAGGACCTTCACGTCAACGCCGGTGAAAAGAAGATACTGCGCGGCGTTGATCTTACTCTCGGCGCGGATGAGACGCACGTGCTCATGGGGCCGAACGGCACCGGCAAGTCCACGCTGGGCTACGCCATCACGGGCAATCCCGAATATACCGTCACAGGCGGCAGCATCGTTTTCAACGGCGCGGACATAACCGCGCTTCCCGTGAACGAGCGCGCCAAGCGCGGCATATTCCTCTCCTTCCAGAACCCGCTGGAGGTGCCGGGCGTGACGCTCAGCGCCTTTATAAGAAGCGCGCTGGAGCAGCGCGAGGGGAAGCATATGCGCCTCTGGGATTATAAAAAGAAGCTCAGCGAGACGATGGCTCTGCTCGAAATGGATGAAAGCTATGCCGAGCGCGACCTGAACGTCGGCTTCTCCGGCGGCGAAAAGAAAAAGGCGGAGATATTGCAGATGCTCATGCTCTCCCCGCAGCTCGCCATACTAGACGAGACGGACTCCGGCCTTGATGTGGACGCCGTGCGCATCGTCTCCAACGGCGTGCGCCTCTTCCGTGAGCGCACTCACGGCTCGCTTCTCATCATCACGCACAGCACGCGCATCCTTGAAGCGCTCAGCGTGGACGCGGCGCACGTGATGGAAAACGGCGTCATCGTCAAAAACGGCGGCGCGGAGCTTGTTGACGAGATCAACGAGCACGGCTTTGCCGGTGTGCAGGACGCGTGAGGCGTCGGGAGGCAGCGGATGAAAGAGAAAAGCTATGTTGAGGATATAGACCGCAGCATATACGACATACGCGACGCCGAGCATGACGCCTTCCGCATGGAGGAGGGGCTGACCCCGGCGATAATCGACAAGCTCTCCAAGGAAAAGGGCGACCCCGTCTGGATGCAGCAGTTCAGGCTCCAGTCGCTCCAGATCTACAACGAAATGGCCGTGCCCGATTGGGGGCCGTCCATCGAGGGGCTGGACATTGACCACATTGCCACATACGTCCGCCCGAACACTGCCATGCAGAACGACTGGAAGAACGTGCCGCAGGATATCAAGGATACCTTTGAGCGCCTCGGCATTCCTGAGGCTGAGCGCAAGTCGCTTGCGGGCGTCGGCGCGCAGTATGATTCTGAGCTCGTCTATCACAACGTCAAGGATGAGGTCGCCGCGCAGGGTGTGGTGTATACCGATATGGAAAGCGCCATGAAGGGCGCGTATGCTGACATGGTCAGAAAGTACTTCATGAAGCTCGTCACGCCGCGCGACCATAAGTTTGCCGCGCTGCACGGGGCCGTCTGGTCCGGCGGCTCGTTTGTGTACGTGCCGAAGGGCGTGCAGGTGTCCATCCCCCTGCAATCGTACTTCCGCCTCAACGCCAAGGGCGCCGGGCAGTTTGAGCATACCCTTATAATAGTGGACGAGGGGGCCAGCCTGCACTTCATCGAGGGCTGCTCCGCCCCGAAGTACAACGTGGCGAATCTCCACGCCGGGTGTGTCGAGCTTTATGTGAAGAAGGGCGCGAAGCTGCGCTATTCCACCATAGAAAACTGGTCGAAGAACATGTACAACCTCAACACGAAGCGCGCCCTCGTGGAGGAGAACGGCGTTATCGAGTGGGTCTCCGGCTCCTTCGGCTCGCATGTGGGCTGCCTGTACCCGATGAGCATCCTCAAGGGCGACAATTCCCGCATGGAGTTCACCGGCGTGACCTTCGCCGGAAGCGGGCAGAACCTTGACACCGGCGCAAAGGTCGTCCACGCCGGGAAGAATACAAGCTCCTACATGAACACGCGCTCCATCAGCAAAAGCGGCGGCATAAGCACCTTCCGCAGCAGCGTGGTCGTGGAAAAGGGCGCGAAGGGCGCAAAGTCGTCCGTGTCCTGCCAGTCGCTGATGCTCGACTCGCAGTCGCGCTCGGACACCATCCCCGCGATGGACATCCGCACGAAGGACGCCTCCGTCGGACATGAGGCGAAGATCGGCTCCATCAGCAACGAGGCCATCTTCTATCTCATGAGCCGCGGCATGAGCGAGGAGGACGCGCGCGCCCTCATAGTCAGCGGCTTTGCCGACAATGTTTCAAAGGAACTGCCCGTGGAGTACGCTGTGGAAATGAACAACCTTATCCGCCTTGAAATGAAAGGCAGCATCGGCTGAGCGGGAGGGAGCAGACTATGGAAAACATTACAGTTAACAGACTTCCGGCAAGGAC
>URPU01000091.1 GCA_900549865.1 uncultured Eubacteriales bacterium | reverse complement strand
AGTGTTTTCTGCCACGCACATGTCGCGGCAGAAAACGAATCGTACTGCTTTCGCGTCTGCGGACGCGAAACTCTGCGAGGCCTTTTTGACAAACTGAGGCGCTGCGGAATGCAGCGCCTTTACTATATTATTATTATTTTATTTGCACGCGCGCTTTCAGCTTCTCGATAAGCTTACCGTAGCCGATGGAGAGCGGCACGGACACGGCGATCAGCGCAAGCCACGCGAGGTTGCCCGGAACGCTGATGCCAAGCTCATTGACATAGCCGAACAGCAGAAGGTGCACAAGGAAGATCTCGAACGAATACTTTCCGAGAAGGTCAAAGAGACGGCCGACCCAATTGAGCGCCCTGACCCGGCCGCACAGCGAAAACACCCGGCACAGCAGGAAGAGCGCGCCCGGAACGATGAGAAGCCCCGGATACCAGCTCAGCCCGTAGCCCCAGAGAATGTCCGTGGGGAAGCGCTGGCCGTAGTACATGAGGGCGTTGCCCGCGATAAAGCAGACGAGCATCACCGGCACGCTGAGCTTCACCGTCGCGCCGCGTTCGGCAAGGTCGGCGGCGATAAGCCCCATGAGGAAATACGGCAGGCGCGAATAGGCGATGAGAAAATGCGAGTTGAAAAAGCAGACCTGCGTCAGCAGGAAGAAGCCGAAGAACGCGGCGAGCCTTTTCCCGTTCCCGCTGATGCGCCTGACGGCGGCAAAGAGCGCGGGCGCGGCGAGATAGAAAAAGCAGATGACCTGCGGATACCAGTTGAGCTGGTTATCCATGCGGTTTATCCAGCCGAGCATGAAGATGTTGCCGAGAAGCTCCTGCACGGCCTTGGGCACAGCGCCGCCCTGCACGGCGCGGATAAACGCGGGGATGAAGAAAACGAGCACGGCGGGGAGATAGGCGGGGTAAATGCGGCGGAAGCGACGGACGTAGAAGGAGACGGCGTCCCCGTTGCGGCTGAGCGAGCGGAAAACGCCCATGCCGGTGCAGAAAAAGAAGATGTCAACGCCCCAGAGGAGGTTGAAGAAGTAATTCCACGGCTCCGCCACATGCACGCCGCTGTGGAAAAAGAGGATGCACAGAATGGCGAAGCCCATGATGCGGCCGCGGAAGCGGCTGACCTCCGCCATATAGTCACGTACCGCCATGGCCGTCACCCGAGCCATTCGCATGCCGCGAGAGCGGCGGCGGAGCCGTCAGCCACGGCAGTGGTGAGCTGACGGACAGTCTTGCGGCGGCAGTCGCCCGCGACAAAGACGCCGGGCGTTTTCGTCAGGCAGCTTTCATCCGAGGCGGCGTAACCGGCGGGGTCAAGGTCGATGAGGGAGGCAAAGGCCGCGTTGTCCGGCGCATGGCCGATGGCGACGAAAAGCCCGGACACGTCAAGCGTCATCCTCTCGCCGCGGCGCTCCACGACGACGCCCTCAAGCTCACCCTCGCCGAGAAGCGCGACGATGGAGGCCTCGGTGAGAAATTCAACGTTTTCCTTTTCGCGCAGCGCCTCGACGAGCTTCGCCTCGCCGCGGAATTCGCTGCGCCTGTGGATGAGGTAGACGCGGCTGCACTTTTCACTAAGCAGCAGCGCGTCCTGAAGGGCGCTGTTGCCGCCGCCGCTGACGGCGACGCGGCTGCCCTTATAAAACGCACCGTCGCACACGGCGCAGTAGCACACGCCGCTGCCGACAAGCTCCGCCTCGCGCGCAAGGCCAAGCATACGCGGCTTTGCCCCTGTGGCGATGATGAGCGCGCGCCCGGCAAACTCCGCGCCGGACTCGGTATGCACGCGCTTTATATCCCCGTCAAGCTCCACGGAGACGACCTCTTCAAGCTCCACGTCCGCGCCGTGCTCCATGGCCTGCTCAAGCATCCTGTCGCCAAGCTCGGTGCCGGAGACGGACTGAATGGCGGGGAAGTTCTCCACCAGCGGGGACCAGGTGATCTGCCCGCCGAAGGTGTGCTTTTCAATGACGAGCACGGTCTTTCCCGCGCGGCGCGCGTATGTCGCGGCAGTCAGCCCCGCAGGCCCGCCGCCGATGATGATGATATCGTACATATATTTCTCCTGTCGAACATACCAATACAGCCCGGCTTCGACCGGGCTGTATACTGCCTTCTGGCTGATCACTGCTTCTGGCTGTCAAGGAAGGTCTTGATAGCACCGGCGCCGGCGAATTTTTCAAACTCCCTGCCGTCGGTGATGACGAGGGTGGGCGCCTGCTTGACGCCGAAGCTCAGGGCAAGCTCGGCATTATCCTCGGCCATGAGCTTTTCATACTTGAAGCCGGCCTTGTCCAGATACGTGCAGGCGATGCGGCAGTTGGGGCAGGTGGGCGTTGCAAAGAGGATGGCGCGGCTGTGCGCCTCATCGACGTGCTCTTCGGCCGCTTCGGGCGCGGCGTCGGGGTGGAGCGGGCCGTCATGACGCAGCACGGAGGTCTCGATGTTATACTCGCGGCGCTCCTTGTATTCCTGCGTCTTACCGGCGTTCCAGTTCTGCACGGGGCGGTAATAGCCAGTGATGCGGCTGTATACCTCGGCAGGCTCGCCGCAGTAGGGGCAGGTGAACGCCTCGCCGCTGATATAGCCGTGGTTCTTGCAGACGGAGTAGGTCGGGGAGAGGGTGTAGTACGGCAGCTTGTAGTTCTCGGCGATCTTGCGCACGAGGTTTGCCGCGGCCTCCCAGCTCGGCAGCTTCTCGCCGAGGAAGGCATGGAACACCGTGCCGGAGGTGTAGCGCGTCTGGAGCTCGTCCTGAATGTCGAGCGCCTCGAAGATATCCTCCGTATAACCCACGGGCAGGTGGGAGGAGTTGGTGTAATACGGCGTGCCGCCCGGCTCCGCCGCGGTGATGATGTCGGGGTAAAGCTCCACGTCGTGCTTGGCAAGGCGGTAGGACGTGGACTCGGCCGGGGTGGCCTCAAGGTTGTAGAGGTCGCCGTACTGCTCCTGATAGTCGCTGAGACGCTCACGCATATGGTCGAGCACCTGCTTGGTGAACTCCTGGCACTCGGGGTGGGTCATGTCCTTGCGGATCCACTTGGCGTTCAGCCCGGCCTCATTCATGCCGACAAGGCCGATGGTGGAGAAGTGGTTGTCGAAGGAGCCGAGATAGTACTTGGTGTAGGGGTAGAGCCCGGCGTCGAGGAGCTTGGTGATAACGGTGCGCTTGACCTTGAGCGAGCGGGCGGAGATATCCATGAGCTTGTCAAGGCGCTTGTAGAAGTCGGCCTCGTCCTTGGCGAGGTAGGCGATGCGCGGCATGTTGATGGTCACGACGCCGACGGAGCCTGTGGACTCACCGGAGCCGAAGTAGCCGCCGGACTTCTTGCGCAGCTCGCGCAGGTCCAGCCTGAGGCGGCAGCACATGGAGCGCACGTCGCTCGGCTCCATATCGGAGTTTATGTAGTTGGAGAAATACGGCGTGCCGTACTTCGCGGTCATTTCAAAGAGGAGGCGGTTGTTCTCCGTGGGGGACCAGTCAAAGTCGCGGGTGATGGAGTAGGTCGGGATGGGGTACTGGAAGCCGCGGCCGTTCGCGTCGCCCTCGATCATGATGTCGATGAAGGCCTTGTTGACCATGTCCATCTCACGCTTGCAGTCGCCGTAGGTGAAGTCCATCTCCTTGCCGCCGACGATGGCGGGCTGATCCTTGAGGTCGGAGGGAACCGTCCAGTCAAGCGTGATGTTGGAAAACGGCGCCTGCGTGCCCCAGCGGGAGGGAGTGTTCACGCCGAAGATGAAGGACTGGATGCACTGCTTGACTTCCTTCTGGGTGAGGTTGTCCACCTTGACGAAGGGGGCAAGGTAGGTGTCGAACGATGAGAACGCCTGCGCGCCGGCCCACTCGTTCTGCATGATGCCGAGGAAGTTGACCATCTGGTTGCAGAGCGTGGAAAGGTGGCTTGCCGGGGAGGAGTTTATCTTGCCGGGGATGCCGAGACCCTGCTTGATGAGCTGGCGCAGACTCCAACCGGCGCAGTACCCGGTGAGCATACTCAGATCGTGCAGGTGCAGGTCGCAGTTGCGGTGCGCGTCGGCGATCTCCTGATCGTAGACCTCGCTGAGCCAGTAGTTGGCGGTGATGGCGCCGGAGTTGGAGAGGATGAGGCCGCCGACGGAATAGGTGACGGTGGAATTCTCCTTCACGCGCCAGTCCTCGATGTTGAGGTACTTGTCCACGGTCTCTTTATAGTCAAGGTAGGTGGACTTGGTGTTGCGCAGCTTCTCGCGCTGCTTGCGGTAAAGTATATAGGACTTGGCGACGGTCTCATACCCGCCGCGGGAGAGCACGGCCTCCACGCTGTCCTGAATATCCTCAACGGCGATCTTGCCGTCCTTTATCTTCGGCAGGAAGTCCGCCGAGACCTTGAGGGCGAGAAAGTCTATGACGCTGTCGTTATACTCGGTGCCGGTCGCGTCGAACGCCTTCTTTATGGCGTCGGCGATCTTCACGATGTCGAAATCAACTATTTTCCCGTCGCGCTTTACTACCTGATACATTGCTTATCCTCCCATTAAAGACTGAACTTTGTCTATTATATTTATACGCCTCTTACCTCCGCTGCCGGAACGTATTCCGCCGCGGCGGACGCAAGCGCGTGCATTTCCTTTTCGCTGAATGCGCCGAGCCCCTCTATATGCAGCACGTCGCCGGAGTCCTTGAACTGCTGCAGATAATACTCCTTCGCGCCCGCTATCCACTTCGCCGCGCGCACGACGCTTTCCTTCGTGTGCAGCCCGCGCACGACGGTCGTGCGGAACTCATAATCCACGCGACCCTCGAGAAGGAAGCGGATGCTCTTCTCTATCGGGGCGAGATCCAGCCCGGGCACGCCGACAGTTACGCCGTACAGCTCGGGCGAGTTTTTTATATCCATTGCGACCCTGTCCACAAGACCGGCGTTTACTATATCAATAAGCCTGTCGGGAAAGGAGCCGTTCGTGTCGAGCTTTATCTTGTAGCCAAGCCCGTGCACCTTTTCAAGAAATTCGGGGATGTCGCCGTGCAGAAGAGGCTCCCCCCCAGTGACGGCGACGCCGTCCAGCGTGCCCCGGCGCTTCCTGAGAAAGGCGAGAACAGCCTCCTCATCCGTGTCGTGCGCCAGCCTTTCCGGCAGCACGAGCGAGGAATTGTGGCAGAAGGGGCAGCGGAAATCGCAGCCGCCCGTAAACACCGTGCACGCCACCCGGCCGGGGTAATCGAGCAGGGTGAGCTTTTGCAGTCCAGAGATCAGCATAACGTCCTCCTGATGTGTCCGTGAGTAATAATATATTCTCCGTGCGCCGTTGTCAATAGTCAAAACACAAAATATTGATTTTTAATCGCCTTGTAACCACTTTGACCACAAAATATAGTGCCGGGCGAAAACGGGGCGTTTACGCGCGGCACTTTCCGTATTTTACGACAAAACCGCCCAGGATGCAAGAGCCGGAATAAGGATTGTTCAACTGCGACAAAATTCGCGTGTCGGATTTGTGCAACACCGTGAAAAATTCCATGTTGACATACCGCATGGGTAGGAATATAATCAGGCCATCACAGGAAAGGAGCAAGCCACAACATGTCTATTCGCCGTTGCGACAACATGATGATGGGTATGATGTGCATGATGGGCATGTGCATGATGATGCGCGCCCAAAAACGCTCGCTTGCTTCATAAAACCTGTTTTACATATTCTCAGTAATTACGGGCCTGAAAGCAATCGAGCTTTCAGGCCATTATTTTTTGAGTGGGGCAGGAAAATGATCGAGTTAAAAAATCTCAGCAAGGTCTACCACGCAGCAAACAAAGAGATCGTCGCGCTGGACGGGATAAACCTGACGATACACGACGGCGAGATATTCGGCATCATCGGATTGAGCGGCGCGGGCAAGTCCACCCTCGTGCGATGCATCAATCTCCTTGAGGAGCCGACGGGCGGCGAGGTCGTCATCGACGGACAGAGTCTGACGAAGCTGCCGCGGAAGGAGCTTTTGAAGCTCCGCCAGCAGATAGGCATGATATTTCAGGGCTTCAACCTGCTGGAGCAGCGCAACGTCATCCGCAACATCTGCTTCCCGCTGGAGATAGCGGGCGTGGACAGAAAGACGGCGGAGGCGCGCGCGAAGGAGCTGCTGAAGCTCGTGGCGCTGGAGGACAGGGGCGAGAGCTATCCCTCCCAGCTTTCCGGCGGACAGAAGCAGCGCGTGGCGATAGCCCGTGCGCTTGCCACGAAGCCGAAATACCTGCTGTGCGACGAGGCCACCTCGGCGCTTGACCCGAACACGACCCGGCAGATACTCGACCTGCTAAAGGAGATAAACGAGAAGCTGGGCGTGACGATAGTTGTTATAACCCACGAAATGCGCGTGATAGACAGGATATGCGACAGCGTGGCCGTGATAGATTCCAGCCACATCGCGGAGATGGGCAAGGTGGCGGACGTGTTCACCAACCCCAAGTCGAAGATAGCGCGCGACCTGATCGTGCCGAAGGACAGCAGCGCGATCAGCACCGAGGGAGGCCGCCGCGTAAGGCTGACCTTCAACGGAGAAGAGAAAACCAATGAGCCCTTCATTTCCAAGATGGTTCTGGAATGCGGCGCGCCGGTCAACATCCTCTTCGCAGATACGAGGATATTCGAGGGCGTCCTGCACGGGCACATGGTGATAGAGCTTCCCAACGACGCGCGGGAGGCCGAAAAAATAATCACGTGGCTGAAGGGCAGCGGCGTGAACTGGAAGGAGGAGATATAAGCGATGTTATCCGAAATGTTTTATAAGCTCTGGGACAATGGTCTCATACAATTGGGCATTTGGGAAACCGTATATATGACCTTCATTTCCTCTGCCATCGCGTATATCATCGGCCTGCCGCTGGGCGTCATACTCAACATCACAGATGAGAAGGGCATATGTCCGAACAAGGCGCTGAACACCATCCTCGGCCTCATAGTCAACTTCTTCCGCAGCATCCCCTTCGTTATACTGATGGTCGCAATGCTGCCCGTGGCAAAGTTCGTCGTGGGCACCTCCCTCGGCAACAAGGCCGTGATAGTCATGCTGGTAATCGCCGCCGCCCCGTATGTGGCGCGCATGTGCGAAAGCTCCCTCAAGGAGGTCAACGCCGGTGTGATAGAGGCCGCACAGTCGATGGGCGCGAACAATTTTGAGATAATCACCAAGGTGCTCATCCCGGAGGCGAAGCCCTCGCTCATCACGGGCGCGGCGATCTCCATCGTCACCATCCTCGGCTACTCGGCCATGGCGGCCACCATCGGCGGCACCGGCCTCGGCCAGATAGCTATTATATACGGGCATCAGCGCTCCAACCCCGACATCACATGGATATGCGTGTTCCTGACGGTCATTATCGTGCAGATAATTCAGGAGGCGGGCATGTTTATCGCCCGCAGGACCGACAAGCGGCTGTAATAAAGCCCCGCGGGGCCATGCCCCGCAAGTAAATTCACCAACCTCAAATTTTCAATAAAAAGGAGAAAATTAAAATGAAAAAGACTCTTTCCATCGTCCTCGCACTCGTGCTGGCTCTCGCGGCCCTGACCGGCTGCGGCAGCGCCGCAAGCACCCCCGCCGCCACTGAGGCCCCTGCGGCCGCAGACACCGCGGCTGACACCGCCTCCGATGCCGCTGAAGCTCCCGCAGAGCTCGAAGTCATCAAGGTCGGCGCGACTGCCACTCCCCACGGTGAGATCCTTGAGAGCATCAAGGACGCGCTTGCCGCAGAGGGCTACGAGCTTGACATCGTCATTTACGACGACTACGTCCTGCCCAACAAGGCACTTGCCGACGGCGAGCTTGACGCAAACTACTTCCAGCACCGCCCTTACCTCAACAGCTACAATGAGCAGAACGGCACCGACCTCGTCTCCGCGGCCGTTATCCACTATGAGCCGTTCGGCATCTACAGCAACGGCGTAGCCTCTCTTGCTGACCTCGCCGAGGGCGCGACCATCCTTATCCCCGCTGACGACTCCAACGGCACCCGCGCACTGCTCCTGCTCCAGCAGGAGGGCCTGATAGAGCTTCCCGAAGGCTCCTCCCTCGACAGCAGCCTCACCACTCTTGACGTTGTTGACGACCACGGCTACGTTATCGCTCCCGTTCAGGCAGACCTCATCCCCTCTCAGCTCAAGAACAGCGACGAGGGCACGATAGCCATCATCAACGGCAACTACGCGCTTGCGGCCGGCTACACCTCCGATGACGCCCTCGCTTACGAGAGCACCGACAGCGAGGCCACCGAGACCTACGCCAATGTTGTTGCGGTTCGCAGCGGCGACGAGAACAGCGCAAAGATCCAGGCGCTCGTCAAGGCTCTCCAGACCGACGCCGTCAAGCAGTTCATCAACGACACCTACAAGGGCTCCGTTGTTGCTTACTTCTAAGAAAATAGCAAAACCCCATATATGACAATACAGGGTGCAGACCACGGCCTGCACCCTGTATTTATACTGTCGGAAAAACCCTGCGGGTTTTTCCGACAAAAGGCTTGCAGTCTGCTGCGCGCATAATTTGCCC
>URPU01000090.1 GCA_900549865.1 uncultured Eubacteriales bacterium | reverse complement strand
CTCGCCGCAGCCCGCCAGCGGCACAAGCATCGCCGCACACAGAAGCGCGCATATTAGCTTATAAAAGATCCTTGTGTGCTTCATAAAACTCGTTATAATCCTTTAGCATGTATTTCAGCAGGTTCGGCGTGTCGAGCTGATACGGGCAGCGGATGCTGCACTTGCCGCAGCCGATGCAGTCGTTTATGCGGTTCATCTTCTCGCGCCATTCCGCCGTCATGTACTGCTGCCACGGTGAGCGGCGCAGAAGCATGTTCATGCGCGCGCAGTTGTTTATCTCTATGCCGACGGTGCACGGCATACAGTAGCCGCAGCTACGGCAGAAGCTCCCTGTGAGCTGCTGTCTGTCCGCTTTTATCACGCCTCTCAGCTCATCGTCGAGGACTGGGTCCTCCTCCGCCAGCGCCAGCCACTGTTCAAGCTCCGCAAGGCTCTGCACGCCCCATATGGGAACGACGTTTTCATATTCGTTCATGAAAGCGTGGCACGCGCGCGGATTGTTTGCCAGAAGCCCGCCTGCAAGCCCCTTCATCGCAATATAGCCCATGTCGGCCTTCCTGCACGCCCCGGCAAGGTCGAGGTCGCGCTTTGCGGATATGTAGCTGAACGGGAACTGAAGCGTCTCAAAATTCCCGCTTTGTATGCACTGCTCCGCCACGAGCACCCTGTGCGACGTCACGCCGATATGCCCGATCCACCCGCGCTTCTTCGCCTCCAGCGCACCGGCGTAGGGGCCGTTGGGGTCGTTTATGTCCGGCACCGTCGCGGCCTGATGGAACTGGAAGAGGTCAATATAATCCGTTTTCATCGTGCGCAGGCTGTTTTCGATGTGCGCCAGCACACCGGCCTTATCCTGCGCGGCGCTCTTCGTCGCCAGCACTATCTTATCGCGCACGTCGGAAAGGGCCAGCCCTATCTTGCGTTCGCTGTCGGTGTACGCGTTGGCCGTGTCGAAGAAGTTTATGCCGCCCTCGTATGCCGCGCGAAGAATCTTGACGGCGTCCGCTTCACTGCACCGCTGCACAGGCAGGCAGCCTAAAGAGGGCTTTGTCACCATAAGCCCGGTTTTGCCAAGTCTGACAAGCTTCATGATATTTCCTCCGTATACCGTCGTTCAAAAGTCTGCTTATTATACCAAAATCACGCCGGAATGTAAATAAAAAGCTTTTCCACGGCCGTCACGCGGAGTATTCGCCCACGGCGCGGCTGAGCTTGCGCTTTATGCGCTGCAATGCGGAATCGACGGACTTCACGGGCTTGCCGCAGCGCGCGGCGATCTCCTCATACGAAAGCCCCTCCAGATAAAGCGCCAGAACCCGCTTTTCAAGCGGGGAGAGCAGCGCCCGGCACAGCATGTACAGGTCGTTTTTCTTCTCGCGCTCTATTATCAGCTCCTCCGGCGAGCGGTTGTATTTCTCATCCGGAAGCCCCGGCAGGGCCTCGCCGTCCTCGCCGTACAGCTCCTCCAGCGAAAGCCTGTAGTTCAGCGGCATGTGCTTGAAGCGCGACGCGGCCTTTATCGCGGACAGAATGCGCCGCCGTATGCACAGCTCCGCGTATGACCGGAACGCCGCGCCGCTTTCGGCATTATAGCTCTGCATCGAGCTTACAAGCCCAATCATGCCCTCCTGTATGAGATCCTCGCTGTCCCCGCCGACGAGAAAGTAAGGGCGGGTGCAGCGCTTTATAAGCGGCCTGTACCGCACGGCAAGCTCACTGCCCGCCGCGCCGTCGCCCCGGCGGAACAGCGCCAGAAGCTCGTCGTCGGAAAGCGCGGAATATTCAAGAGCCATGTTCGTGTCCTCCGCAGTTGTGATATACCATATAATTAATATAGTATATCACAAGAATGTTAACATTTCATCACCCGCACGGCAGTTTACGCCGCTTTTTCGCGGCGTTTCTGCTGCACTCGTATATTATGAAAACTATATTACGTGTATCGAAATATGAAAACTATAATATGTAAATAAAAATACGTAAACTAAGTTATGTTAATGAAAAGCGGAGCCGCAGGGACTCCGCTTTTCACTATATGCTCTCGCGCAGACGAGAGACGCATTCCTCGACTGCATCCAGCTCCGGAATACTGGGTATCCCGCCCTGCTTCTGCGTGGAAAGGCTTGCCGCGCATGAGGCGAACAGCCCTATCTCACGCAGCTCCTCCGCATCCAGCGCGGCGGGGGAGCGGCCCATGTCCAGCAGCTTCTTCATCGCGCTTCCGCCGAATATGTCTCCCGCGCCCGTGGTGTCCACCGGCGTCACGGCGGGAACCGGAACGCTTACCTCGCAGCGCGCGTTTCTTATGATGCTGCCGCGGCTGCCCAATGTGGCGTAAACCAGACTCACGCCGAATTCATCTGTCAGCCGCCGCGCGCCCTCCGCCGGGGTGCAGCCGAAGAGAAAGTCTATCTCCTCGTCGCTTATCTTCACAACGTCCGCATGGCGAAGGCCCCACAGCATCTGCTCCCTGGCTTCGTCCTCGCTCTTCCACAGCGGCTTTCTCAGGTTCGGGTCAAAGCTTATCAGCTTGCCGCGCCCGATGGCGTATTCGACTGTGCGCTTCGTCGCCGTGCGCGCCGGTTCATCCGTCAGGCTGAGCGTGCCGAAGTGCAGCACGGCGGTCTCGTCGATAAGCGAAAGGTCTATCTCGTCAAAGCTGAGCTGGGTGTCCGCGCCGGGCTTTCGCGCGAAGCTGAAGCTCCTGTCTCCGCCCTCGTCAAAGGTCACGAAAGCGAGGGTCGTGAAGTACCGCGCGTCCGTTATCAGCGCGCGCGCGTCTATCCCGGCCTTTTCCAGCGTGCCGCGCAGCAGCGCGCCGAACGCGTCGTCGCCGACCTTGCCTATAAAGGCCGTGCGCCTGCCGTACTTGCTCAGCGCCGCCAGAAGGTTGCACGGCGCGCCGCCAGCGTTGGCCTGCATCTGCGGATATCCGCGCTCGTCAACGCCGGTGGCGGCGAAGTCTATAAGCAGCTCGCCTATTGCCGTCACGTCTGTCATGGCCGCCCGTCACCTCGCCTTCGGGTATTCGCTGCACAGCAGCCTGTAGGGCGGCTCGTCCTCGTCTATCGTCGGGAAGCGCCCCATGGGCGGGTTGAAGCGGTTGTCGGTGTTGTCGTCGTTGCACTGGCTCACCTCGCCCAGCAGCACCGGCCCCGTGCCTGCCTCCACCTCAAAGTCATGATACATGTAGGGGTATATGGTGATGCTCTCGCCCGGCGTGAGGCGCACCTGCGTTCCCGCGGGAACGCGCATTTCGCGCCCGTCCACGTGCACGGTGACGTCGCTTTCGCGGTCTATCTCCTCATCCGGCAGGGAGTTGTATACGCGGATGAGCACGGTGCCGCCGCCGCGGTTTATGATGTCCTCCATCTTCGACCAGTGGAAGTGCATGGGGGAGTACTGCCCCTCCTTGAGGTACAGCAGCTTCTCCGCGTAGCTCTTCGTGTATTTCTCGCGCATTTTCATGTTGCCGTTTCTCAGCGTGATAAGCGAAAAGCCGACTCTGTCAAAGTCGCCGAGGCCGTAGTCCGTGATATCCCAGCCGAGCATGTTGTCGCGTATCTCGTCGTACTCGTGCCCCTTTTCCGCCCATTCCTCCGGCGTGAAATTGCAGAACGGCGGCAGCACGAAGCCGTGCTTTGCGGCCATCTGCTCAAGCTCTCTGAGCGCCGTGTTTATTTCGCTTCTCTTCATATAAAATACCTCCCCAAAATGTGAATGAGATTTGGAATTATAATGTAGAAACTATAATAATCCGCGCGGCGGCCCGTGTCAAGTCAGCACCTTGCCCAGCACGCGCAGCGGCAGCTCCGGCGAGATGACGATGTCCGCGTACTTCGGGTTCAGAGAGTGCAGCGCAAGCGCCTCATCCCCGGCGGCAAGCTGCTTTAAATAGGCGCAGCCGTCGTAAAGGAATATGCCAATCTCGCCGGTCATAAGGCTGCGCTGCTGGCGCACCCATATCACCTCGCCGTCGTGATAGCGCGGCTCCATGCTGTCACCCGCGACGCGCACGCCGAAGTTCGACCCCTCCGGCACCTCCGCGCCGGCCTCCACCATCTCATAATTCTCCCCGTCGAGGAACTGCCCCGTGCCGGCCGATACCGCCAGCGAGTACAGCGGCAGCATCCGCACCGGCGCCGCCGCGCCGCGCGGGCTGTAGCGCCCGCTGTCTATCAGAAGCTGGCGGTATTCCTGCATCTTCCGCCGCCCCGCGCCGTCAAGCCCGGCATATGCCCCGCGCTTCCCGCCGGTGAATTCGCCCATTATGTCGTCGATGCCCAGCGCCGCGCACAGAATGATGAACTGCTTCGCGTTCGGCAGGGTGGCGCCGTTTTCCCACTTGCATATTGCCTGATTCGTCACGTCCACGCCCAGCATGGAAAGCCGCGCGGCAAGCCCCGCCTGGCTCAATCCCGCCGCGCGCCTCGCCGCGGCGATGGTTTTCCCTATGTCCATATTCCTTTCCCCCTCCTGCGGCTATGCCGGAATAATGTCCTTCAGATCGTCTATCGGTATCCGCGCCTCGCCCAGCATGAGGCGGCGCGTGTTCATGTCTATCTTCTTCACCTCGCCGTGTGCGTGCACGTAGCGCCCGCCGCGGTAGAACTCCACCGTCACCGTGTCGCCCGGCTCAAGCGCCAGCAGCTTCGCGTTCAGCTCCTGCTGTGCGTCCTCGCCGAGGATGACCCGCGCCTCCCGCGGCTGCTCCTGCCGCCGCAGTGCGTCGTCGTATCCCTTGAGCGGAGAAAACGCCATGAACTGCTTGGCGCGGTCCGCGTTGCTCATCATGCCCTGTGCCCTCCTATCTGCCTGTTGCGTTCAAGCGTCGTTGCGCCCTCAAGAAGGTTCATCCCCTTGAAGATGCCGTTCTTCCCGTACTTTTTCTTGATGTCTATCACCGCGTTCTGCAAACGCTTTTCCTTCTCCTGCGCCTGCGGCGTGGAGAACATGTCGTATTGCAGCTCCTGCTCGTCCACGAGCCGCGCAAAGCACACCGTCAGCCTGTATACAGGCTCGTCGCGCACGGCGAGGCGGTCGTAAAGCGCCGCGGTGTATTCCAGCAGCTTCTTCGTCGAGCTTGTCGGCCTTTCCAGCGGGATGCTGCCGTGCGCCGCCTTTACGCCCGCCTTGAAGGAATAGCCCAGTATCAGCTCCACGCTGCCCGCCGCGCACCCGGCCTTCACAAGCTCCAGACTCAGAAGCTCCGCCATTTCCATTATCAGCAGCTTCGCGCCCGCCCTGTCGTGCCCCTCGTGCAGCACTTGCCCCGTGGACAGCGAGCTGCTGCGCGGCGCATAGGCCTTTATGTCCGCGATGGTCGCGCTCTCGCGCCCCCACGCGTGGTCTATCAGAAGCTGTGCGTCCACGCCGAAGGTCTTGTATAAAAGCGCCTCGTTCGTGTGCGCAAGCTCACCCATCGTGCGCACGCCTATGTGCAGCAGCCTGTTCACCGTGCCCACGTTTATCCGCCAGAAGTCCGTCAGCGGCAGGTGATCCCATAGCTGCCGTTTGTAGCCTTCCTCATCCAGCACGCCGATGAACTCCGGCGAGCGCTTGGATATCACGTCCAGCGCTATCTTCGCCAGATACAGATTCGTGCCTATGCCGCAGGTGGCCGTCACACCGGTCGTCTCCAGCACGTCGCGCATTACCGTCCGCGCAAAGTCCATCGGGGAAAGCCCGCGTGCGCCCATATAGTCCGTCGCGTCCATAAATATCTCGTCTATCGAATAGATGTGGATATCCTCCTTCGCGGCGTACTTGAGGTATATCCCGTATATGCGCGCGGAGTAGTCGATGTAAAGCTGCATCCGCGGCGGCGCCATGATGTATTCTATCCCCTTCGGTATCTCATACACCCTGCACCGGCTGCGCACGCCCAGCTTCTTTATCCCCGGCGAGGCGGCGAGGCATATCGTCCTGTCGCCGCGCGACGGGTCCGCCACTATCAGCTTTGCCTCAAAGGGGTCAAGCCCGCGCTCCACGCACTCCACAGAGGCGAAGAACGACTTCAAATCAAAGCACATGTATATTCGTTCCTTCGCCATGCTCCCGCCTCCATAATAGTGTACTACTATTATAATATCTCATTAAGATAAAATCAACAGTAAAATTATCTAAAAATGAAAACATGCGCAACAGCACACCCAAAAGAAAAGCCGCTTTGCCAACATAGTTAAAAAAATAACTTTTGTGGACAGAACGGCATATATATACTATAATTTGTTAAAGATATATCAACCGGGATATACAACACGCATGGAGATGAGATAATATGAATATCCAGCAGCTCAGATGTGCCATAGAAGTGGGGAAGTGCGGCTCGATAAGCAAGGCGGCGGAGCGGCTTTATATGAACCAGCCGAATCTCAGCCGTCTTATAAAGGGGCTTGAGGATGAGTTCAACATCACGCTCTTCTCCCGCACGCCCTCCGGCGTGGAGGTGACGAACGAGGGCGCGTCCTTTCTTGCGGAGGCGGAGCAGATAATCGAAAAGGCGGACGCGTTTGAGCGCTCCTTCAAGGGCGGCGCGGCCGCGCGGCTCACGTTCAAGATCGCCGTGCCGCGCGTCAGCTATCTGGCGGACGCGTTTGCCGCCGCAGTCGCCGGGCAGAAGGACGCGGGCGGTATATGCGTGACCTATCGTGAGTGCAATAATCAGGACATTATCAACTGTGTTGCGTCAATGGGCTATGACATGGGCATAATCCGCTTTCCCAGTGAGTTTGAGGGCCGCTACCGCCGCCAGCTTGCGGAAAAGCAGCTCAAGGCGCAGGAGCTGTTCACCTTCCGTCCCGTCGCCGCGATGAGCGCGCGCCATCCCCTTGCCGGCAGGGCACAGGTCGGCCTTGATGAGCTTGCCGGGTATACCGCGCTCATACACGGCGATAATTACTCCGTCGGCTTCTCCGACAAGGAGACGGAACGGTTTTACAGTATGCAGCGCTGCAAGAATTCCATCACCATCTTTGAGCGCGGCAGTCAGTTCGACTTCCTGCGCGGCGTTCCCGGCACGTTCATGCTCGTCTCGCCGCTTCCGGCGCAGGTGCTTGAAGTGAACGGCCTTGTGCAGCTCCCCCTCGCGGCGGATGAGACAGGGCTTTTTCAGGATATGCTCATCACGCGCCGCAGCCGCCGCAGCACGCGCTTTGAGCAGGACTTTATGAGCAGCCTGCTCGATGTCGAGCGGGATATAATGACCCCATTTGCTATATAGACAGGTATACGATTTTGATATACCAGGATATAAATAATGCATTTCAAATACATGGGTTTTTGTACTATTATAAATAACTGTAAAGACAATGACCCTGATGGGAGATGTATATGCCGAAAGGCGTTGTATGAAAGGGGCGTAATGCGATGTACAAATTTGATACAAAGGTGCAGCATCTGAAATACAAGGTCCTGCGTACCGTTGCCAAGCACGCTTGGGAGGGCGACTTTTACAGCGCCTGCCTTGATATCCCCAAGGAGATCATCCCCGGCAAGGTGCCGACGATGCGCTGCTGCGTCTATAAAGAGCGCGCCATACTTGCTGAGCGCGTCAAAATGGCCGCCGGAGGGGATAAGAACAACCCCAACGTCATCGAGGCCATCGACATCGCCTGCGACGACTGCCCGACGGGCGGCTACACCGTCACGGAGGATTGCCGCGGCTGTCTTGCCCACCGCTGTGAGGATGCCTGCCGCCGCGGCGCGATAACGCACGACGAGTTCCACCACGCGTATATTGATAAAAGCAAGTGCGTCAACTGCGGCCTGTGCGCGAAGGCCTGCCCCTACGGCGCTATCCACAACAGAAAGCGCCCCTGCCAGAACGCCTGCAAGACCGGCGCCATCTCCATGAATGAGGACGGCACCGTCAGGATAGATAATGAAAAGTGCGTCTCCTGCGGCGCGTGCGTGTACCAGTGCCCGTGGGGCGCGCTCACGGACAAGTCGTTCATCCTTGATGCCATAAAGCTTCTGCGCCTGAGTGAGCGCGTCTATGCCATCGTCGCGCCCGCCATCGTCAGCCAGTTCACCTATGCAAAGCCCGGCCAGGTCATCACGGCCATAAAGGCGCTTGGCTTCTGCAAGGTCGTTGAGGCCGCGCTGGGCGCGGACATGGTGGCCTATGCCGAGGCCGCTGAGCTTGCGGAGAGGGGCTTCCTGACAAGCTCCTGCTGCCCGGCCTTTGTCAGCCTCGTCAAAAAGCAGTACCCCACGCTTGCGGAGAATGTCTCTCACAACATGTCGCCCATGGCGACGATCGCCAAGCGCATAAAGGAGCTTGACCCCGGCGCAAAGACGGTCTTTATCGGGCCGTGCACCGCCAAGAAGGCGGAGTTCCAGCTGCCCGAGGTCCATAAATATGTTGACTGCGTCCTCACGTTTGAGGAGCTTCAGGCTCTCTTTGACAGCCGCGATCTGGACGTCGCCTCCATGGAGGAAAGCCAGCTCAACGACGCCTCCGGCTTCGGGCGCATCTTCGCCCACTGCGGCGGCCTCGCCACTGCGGCGGCGGAGGCCTTGAAGGAGCAGGGCAGCGACTTCGACCTCAAGCCCATAAGCTGTGACGGTCTTGAAGAGTGCCGCGCCGCGCTTCTCAAGGCGTCCAAGGGCAAGCTCGACGCGAACTTTGTCGAGGGTATGGCCTGCATCGGCGGCTGTGTCAACGGCGCGGGCAACATGGTCCATGCCGAGGCCAACCGCGTCAAGGTGGACGCGTTCAGCCGTCAGGCGCAGATGAAGAGCATAAAAGACTCGCTCGATACGGCGGTCAGCGAGTTTGACCCGGTCGTTGCCGACAGGGGAGAGCAGTAACTGCCCTTATTTGATCCGACACCCATAAAAATCGCAAAGGTTTTTATTCATTACCTCTTTTCACCTCGCGGGTGCTTCCCGAAAAGGAAGCACCCGCAACTTCTTGTCAAAAAAGCCTCGCAGAGTTTCGCGTCCGCAGACGCGAAAGCAGTATTAT
>URPU01000089.1 GCA_900549865.1 uncultured Eubacteriales bacterium | reverse complement strand
ATGTTGTCGGCGTTCTTGGCGCACTTGTCCTTGAACTGCGTCATGCGGCTCAGCTCGCCGAACATCGTGTAGCAGTTGAGCACCCAGCCCAGCTCCGCGTGCTCATGCACGTGGCTTTGTATGAACAGCGTGTTCTTCTGCGGGTCGAGGCCGCAGGCGATATACTGCGCAAGCTGCTCGGTCGAGTGGCGGCGCAGAGACGCGGGGTCCTGCCGCACGGTGATGGAGTGCATATCGACGATGCAGTAATAGCAGTTATATTCGTCCGAGAGCTGCACCCAGTTTTTCAGCGCGCCCAGATAGCTGCCCAGATGCAGGTCGCCCGAGGGCTGTATGCCCGAGAACATTATCTTTCTGGCCTGAGCCGTGTTTTCGCTGACCTTGTTTTCCATAACAGTGCCTCCTGTAAAGAAGATCGTCTTATATAAGCCGTGATCTGCACAATTTTCAAGTCTACCTATTTTAGCAGAATAAGTCCTTCTTGACAACTGAAAAAATATAAAATAATATAGTGATTTGGAGAAAACAGCTCCGCCGGGGCGCATGGGCGCTTCCGGCCGGCTGAAAATATGCCGCGGCGGGCCTTCCGCGCGGCAGAACGGAGAAGATCGACTATGAAAGACATGAAGTGGTTTGAGGATATGGAAGCGCGCATCCCCAAAAATGAGGTCCGCACGCGCTTCGCCCCCTCCCCCACGGGATATATGCACGTCGGCAACCTGCGCACCGCGCTTTACACCTATCTTATCGCGCGCAGTCAGGGCGGCAAGTTCATTCTGCGCATCGAGGACACCGATCAGGGCCGTCTTGTTGAGGGCGCAGTTGACGTCATTTATAAGACCATGGCACAGTGCCATCTTGAGCATGACGAGGGTCCCGACGTCGGCGGCCCCGTCGGCCCCTACGTGCAGACGGAGCGCCGCCCGCTCTACAAGGAGTACGCAGAGCTGCTTATCGCGCGCGGCCACGCCTACCGCTGCTTCTGTGAAAAGGCGGAGAGCGAGGAGGACTCCGGCAACTTTGACCGCGGTGACGACCCCTGCCGCTGCATGAGCGCGGAGGAGTCCGACAGGCTTGCCGCCGAGGGGAAGCCCTATGTCATCCGCCAGCTCATCCCCCACGAGGGGACGACGACCTTCCACGACGAGATCTTCGGCGATATCACCGTGGAAAATACCACGCTGGACGATCAGGTGCTCATAAAGCGCGACGGTCTGCCCACGTATAACTTCGCCAACGTCGTGGACGACCATCTCATGGGCATCACCCATGTCGTGCGCGGCAGTGAATACCTCTCCTCCGCGCCGAAGTACAACCTTCTCTACGAGGGCTTCGGCTGGGATATCCCGAAGTATGTGCACTGCTCCCCCGTCATGCGCGACGCGCACAACAAGATGTCCAAGCGCCATGGCGACCCGTCGTATGAGGATCTTATCGCGCAGGGCTATCTCACGGACGCGGTGCTGAACTATGTGGCGCTGCTGGGCTGGAGCCCGCGCGGCGAGCAGGAGATATATTCCCTCGACGAGCTTAAGAAGGTATTCGACATAAGCGGCATTTCCAAGTCGCCCGCCATATTCGACATTGAGAAGCTGCGCTACTTCAACAGCGAGTATATCCGCGCCATGAGCCCGGCGGACTTTGCCGCCGTGGCGGAGCCGTTCATCCGCCAGAGCGTCAGAAACGAGAAGTACGACGCCGCGGCGATCGCCGCCCTGCTCCAGCAGCGCACTGAGGTGCTCACCGACATCCCCGAGAAGGTCGATTTCTTTGACGCGCTGCCCGAATACGGCGTTGAGCTTTTCGTGCACAAGAAGTCCAAGTCCGACGAGGCGTCCTCGAAGGAAGTGCTTGAAAAGATCATCCCGCTGTTTGAGGCCATAAGCGACTGGTGCGACGAGAATATCATGGCCGCGCAGGCCGGTCTGGCCGAGAGCATGGGCGTGAAGAACGCCAAGGTCATGTGGCCCGTGCGCATCGCGGCGGCCGGCAAGGCCGTCACGCCCGGCGGCGCGGTGGAGATCTGCCGCATCCTCGGCAGGGAGGAAACTCTCCGCCGCCTGCGCATCGCGCTTGAAAAGCTGGGATAATAGAATATTTTTAACTGCACCAAACAGGGCTGCCTCATGTGATTTCGGAAAATCATTTTGAGACAGCCCCTTTCTCATGTCAGCATGCTGTATAACGGGGTTGCCCTTGGCTCTCCCTTTGGGAGAGCTGTCACCGCAGATGACTGAGAGGGAATTGCAGGCTTTTTTGTATGGTCATAGTTTCTCTCTCCGTCCTCGCTGCGCTCGGCCACCTCTCCCAGAGGAAGAGGCAAGAATGTCCAAAAAGCCTCGCAGTTTTTCATCCGCCCCTTATAATTCCAGACAACAAGTATAATTTTCTCTCTCCGGATAAAAATATCCGGGGAGAATTTTTTATGAAACGGGGTGCCTGCATGATTCCCATGTCAAAAAAGAAGAAGCTGAGGATAGTCCTCGGCACATACGCCTGCGCGCTCATCGCCGCGCTGGGCATATTTTCATACGTAAGCTGGCGCAATCTGCGCGATTACCGCCTCGCCGCGCGCTACAGCGCGCAGGAGGCCTTTGAAGAGACCGTCGCCGCCGTGGATCATATGAGCGCCGCGCTGAAAAAAAGCGTCTACGCCACCGACGGCGGCATGTGCGCCAAAATATGCTCACAGGTCTATGCCGACGCGCTTGCGGCGGAGGCCGCCATGGCCACTCTGCCCTTCTCCACGCAGGAGCTTGAGCAGATCTCCGGCTATATAAATCAGGTGGGCGACTACGCCTATACGCTGTGCGCCGCGGCCGCGCCGGAGGGCTTCACGGACGAGCAGGCGGAAAACCTCGCCTCGCTCTCCACTCTGGCGGAGGGGCTGTCCGCCTCCCTGCGTGAGCTGCACACGGGCTTCCACAACGGCTCCGTCACCATGGACAGCAGTGAGCTGAGTCTGCGCAACGTCGGCACGGACACCGGCGAGGGACGCATAAGCGCGGAGCTCCTGCGCTTCGAGTCGGAGTTCCCGCGCAGAGCGGAGCTTGAGTACGACGGCCGCTACGGCGCCGGCGATGAGTCCGGCGCGGCGGGCAAAAAGCTGTCCGACGCGGAGAAGCTGGCCATGGCCGCGAGCTTTGCCGGCGTAAGCCCCGCCGAGGTGAGGCTTGCCTACGACTATGAGGGCGTCGAGGGGCGCAAATGCTACAGCGCGGGGGATATGCTGGTTTGCGTCGGGCCGCGCGGCGTGGAGAGCATGGGCCGCTCCCGCCTTATAAGCGAAAGCCGCATAAGCGCGGAAAAGGCGCAGGAGATCGCCTTTTCCTATCTTGAAAGCCACGGCTTCAGAGACATGACCCTCATCGCCGCGGAGGAGGGCGGCGGCACGGCGCGGATGAAGTTCGCCTCCACACAGGACGGCGCGCTGTGCCTTGATAACTTCGTGCGCATCTCCGTCGCGCTCGACGACGGCAGCATATACGCCTTCAACGCCGAAAGCTACTCGCCCGATGCCGTTGAGGCCGAGTGGGATATAAGCGAGCAGCAGGCGCTTTCCGCCCTGCCGGAGTCGCTGACCGCCGCCGATGTGAAGAAGGTCGTCATCCAGAGCGACGGCGGGCGCAGCATGGGCTGCTATGAGCTTGACTGCACCACTCCCGACGGCGGCGAGGTGAAGATCTTCGTTGACGCCGTCACAGGCCGTCAGGCGGAGATAAGCGTGTGAGCCTTGTCAATATGACGAAAAATACCGGCAGGTATGCGGTCAAAACCGCACGCCTGCCGAATTTTGCTTTGTTCAGCAATTTAAATGCGAAAAAAGTTTGACAATTATCTAACACCGTGATTTAATAATAACAATATGATACACATACGTCTCGCAGAGTTTCACATCCGCAGATGCGAAAGCTGTATGATACGTTTTTTCTGCCGCGACATGTGCGTGGCAGAAAACACTTTGCGCGGAGTGCGCGTCGAACCGGCCGCTGTCAGCGAGCAGCTGGGGCGCAGCGTGCAGAAGCCTTCCCGAAAAAGCGGCGATGCTGCTTTTTTCGGCAGTTTCATAGCTGCTCTCTTTTGCGCACATGACGAAACATGTCACGAATGTAGTTATTTTGTCATGCCAGATAGGCAGCTTTGTCTTGAAAGAGGGGCATTTTTGCGGTATCATATCTATATTGTTCATGGGCGGCGTTTCCCGCGCCGCTCGAAGCGAAAACCGTACCCGTATATTAAAAAACAAGTCTTAAAAGGGGGTGAGCCAGTGTCATTTGAGGCTATCGCCAGCATAACAAAGGCTGAAGCGGACGCGAAGGCCGCCGTCGCCCAGGCGGACGCGAAGGCGCGGCAGATGCGCGCCGACGCGGAGAACGCGGGCAGGGCCGCGATCGAGGCCGCCGGCGAAAAGGCCGGCCATGAGATCGCCGAGCTGCGCCGTCAGGCCGATGAAAAGGCTATGGACGCGGCCAGTGGGCTTTCTCGGGAGCTTGAGGCCACCAAGGCCGCGCTTCGCGCCAAGGCCGAAGCCAAGCTTCAGCAAGCAGCAACTCTTGTAGTGGAAAGGATAGTGAACAGCTAAGATGGCCATCTTAAAAATGAAAAAGCTCTATCTCTTGGCTGTCCGCTCCAGAAAGGACGCGCTCCTGCGGGAGCTTGTCCGCCGCGGCTGTGTGGAGTTCTCCGAAATGGAGGGCGACATTCAGGACGCCGGGATGAGCGAGCTTCTCAGGCGTGAGGATTCAAAGCTGATGACGCTGCGCGCGCAGCAGGCTTCGCTTTCCCATGCCGTGGCGCTGCTGGACAGGTACTCTCCCGTCAAAAGCAAGCTTCTCTCCGCCCCGCGCGAGGTCGCGCCGGAGGATCTGCTGGACGACACGGGGCTTGCCGCCGCATTGAAGGTCGCCGCCGTCATAGAGGGCGCGGACGACCGGATAAAGCGCATCAACGCCGAGGAGAGCCGTCAGCGCAGTCTGGCCGATTCTCTCCAGCCATGGCTTGAGCTGGACATCCCCCTCGGCATGGAGGGGACGCAGCGCACGAACGTGCTTCTGGGCAGCTTCTCTTCGCGGGTGGATCTGGACGCGGTGGACGCCGCGCTGGGCGAGGCCTGTGAGGAGGCCGAGCTTTTCCGCGTGTATGAGGACAAGACATGCCGCTACGCCGCCGTGGTGTGCATCCGCGAGGGGCTTGGCGCCGTGCAGGAGGTTTTGCGTACATACGGCTTTGCCCTTGCCGGGTTCACCGGCATGAACGGCACTGCCCGCGAGACTCTTGCCGAGGCGGAGCGTATTTTGCGCGACCTTGCCGCGGAGAAGGAGGCCTGCACCGCCTCCATCATCGGCGAGTCCGTCCGCCGGGACGACCTCAAGCTCGCCTGTGACAGGCTCGGCACGCGCATCGCCATGGCCGAGGCCGAGGGCCGCCTCTACGGCACCGACTCCGTCGTGATGATGGAGGGCTGGATGCCGGCGGAGCGCGAGGAGGAGCTTGCGCGCGTATTCGACAGATACGACTGCGCGTGGGACAGCCGCGACCCGGAGGAGGACGAGTATCCCTCCGTGCCGGTGTCGCTCAAGAACAACAAATTTACAAACGCACTGAACATGGTCACGAACATGTACTCCCTGCCGGCCTACGGCTCGGTCGATGCAAACCCGATCATGGCCCCGTTCTTCATTCTGTTTTACGGGCTGATGATGGCCGACATGGGCTACGGGCTTTTGATGATCGCCGCGGCGATAGTGGCGCTGGTGAAGATAAAGCCGCGCGAGGGGAGCCTGTGCTTCTGCCAGCTTCTGCTCTACGGCGGGATATCCACGTTCGTAATGGGCGCGCTGACAGGCGGCTGCTTCGGCGACGCGCCGTATCAGCTCGTGCATATGTTTGACCCCGCCAGCACCTGGACGGGTCTGCCCTACCTTTTCAGCCCGGTCGAGAACAGTGAGCTCGTTCTCTACGGCGCGATGGTCCTGGGCGTTCTGCATCTCAACACCGGCATGGCCGTCAGCTTCTACCTCAAGGCGAAGCGCGGACATGTGATGGACGGCGTATTCGAGGAGCTTCCCCTCTGGGTCATCCTCGCCGGCGGCGTCATGATGGGGCTCAAGCTCCTCGGCGTGACGGACGCGCTGTTCACCGTGGGCAAGATAGTGCTGATAATCGGCGCTGTGATGCTCCTCTTCGGCGCGGGCCGCAGCGCGAAGGGCTTCGGCAAGGTCACGGCGGCTCTGAGCTGCATATACAACACGCTCACGGGCTGGTTCGGCGACATTCTCTCCTACTCGCGTATAATGGCGCTCATGCTTGCCGGCAGCGTCGTGGCGCAGGTTTTCAACACCATCGCCGCCATGCCCGCCAACGGCTCCGGCGTGAACGCGCTGACTATCGCGGTGTTCATCCTCATCTTCCTCATCGGCCACGCGCTCAACTTCGCGCTGAACCTTCTCGGCTGCTTTGTGCACGATCTGAGGCTCCAGTGCCTTGAGTTCTTCGGCAAATTCTATGAGGACGGCGGCAAGCCCTTCCAGCCGCTGAGATTCAAGAGCAAATACGTCAGGGCAAAGGAAAACTGACGCATACATAGTACAAAACCAAACAAGACATATTTAGGAGGAAATTAAAATGGAATTTCTGAACGCTATCGGCGGATACGCACTCGGTCTTCTCGGCGCTGGTCTTGCGGGCTTTCTCGCGTGCATCGGCTCCGCAAAGGGCACCGGCATCGCCGGTGAAGCAGGCGCCGGCCTCGTCTCCGAGGACCCCAGCAAGTTCGGTAAGGCAATGATCCTTCAGGTCATCCCCGGCACGCAGGGTCTGTACGGCTTCGTTATCTGGTTTCTTGCCTTCGGCAAGCTCGTTCCCGGCATGTCCGTGGAGCAGGGCTTCCAGGTCATGATGGCCTGCCTGCCCATCGCCTTCGGCGGTCTGCTCTCCGCTATCGCACAGGGCAAGGTCGCTGCCGCTTCCGTCAACATCCTTGCCAAGAAGCCCGACGACTGGTCCAAGGGCATGATCCTCTGCATCACCGTCGAGTTCTACGCCATCCTTTCTCTGCTGGCTTCCTTCATGATGCTCAACAGCATCGTCATCGGCTGATCATCCATACTTACTACAGACAGGAGATACTATGAAAGGCACTGAAAAAATAATCGCGCATATCCGCTCCGACGCAAAGGAGCAGGCCGACGCGATACTCGCTCAGGCCGAGCAGCAGTGCGCGAGTATCCGGGCAGACTACGAAAAGCAGGCGCGTGAGCTCTACCGTGAGCGTATCGTCGCCGGCACCGCGGACTGCCAGGACAGAGTGGACAGCATGGATCGTATAGCCCGCATGGAGTCGAAGAAGGGCGTGCTCGCCCTCAAGCAGCAGATGGTGTCCGAGGTCTTTGACAAGGCCTTCGATATGATCGTCGATCTCCCGCAGGAGCAGTACGTCGCCTTCCTTGCAAAGCTTGCCGCCCGTGCCAGCGTCACCGGGGATGAGGAGATCATCCTCAACGCGCGCGACAAGGCGGCCGTCGGCGAGAAGGTCGCCGCGGCGGCGAACGCGCTCAGGCCCGGCAGCGCGCTGACGCTCAGCGCCGAGACGGGCAGCTTCGCGGGCGGGCTCATCCTGCGCCGCGGCAGCGTGGAGGCCAACTGCACCGCAGAGCTCCTTGTGGAGCTGTGCCGGGGCGAAATGTCCTCTGAGATCGCCAAGCTCCTCTTTGACTGATGGCGCGGCCATACAATCCCCATATAGGGAGGGAACGAATTGTCAACTAAACGAGAAGCATACCTCTGCCTGTCCGCCATGCTCCGCGCGCGGGAGCCGAAGCTGCTCAGCAACGACCGCGCCGGGCGTATGCTCGACGCCGCCTCCTTTGAGGAATGCGCGAAGCTCCTGACAGACAGCGGCTATGCCGACATGTCGCAGATGCACGCCAAGGAGATAGAGAGCTATCTCGCCTCCCGCCGCGACGGACTGTTCGCCGAGCTTGAAAAGCTCGCCCCGGACAAGGGCATCGTGGACGTGTTTAAAATGAAATACGACTACCACAACGCCAAGGCCATCATAAAGGCCGAGGCCATGGGGCAGGACGCAAAGCGGCTGATGAGCGGCTCCGGCCGGTTCGCGCCGGACGCGCTTTTCGAGCTGTACAGTGAGGATAAGCTCAGTCAGCTCCCCGCGGTGTTCGCGCAGGCCGTCGCCGAGGCGAAAAGCACGCTTGCCCGCACTGCGAACCCCCAGCTTGCCGACTTTATCCTCGACCGGGCGTATTTCGCCGAGATACGGGACGCCGCCAAGGCGCTTGAATGCCCCTTCCTCGACGGCTACGCCGCCATTCTCACCGACAGCACCAACCTCAAGAGCGCCGTGCGCACCATGCGCATGGGCAAGGATCTTGAGTTCATGGACAGCGCGCTCATCCCCGGCGGCAGCGTGAGTGCCGGCAGGATAGTTTCCGCCGGCGACAAGGAGAGCATAAGCGCCCTCTTTGCCAACACCCTGCTTGAAAGAGCCGCCGCGCTGGGCGCGGAGGCCGTGGACGGCGGCAGCATGACCGCCTTTGAGCTGGCCTGCGACAATGCCGTCACGGCGTATCTGCGCACCGCCAAGCTCGTCAGCTACGGGCCGGAGGCGCTTATAGCCTATCTTGCGGCAGTTGAGAGTGAGACCACCGCCGTGAGGATGATCCTCACGGGCAGGCTTGCCGGCATCGCGCCGGATACCATCCGGGAAAGGCTGCGTGATATGTATGCTTAAAATTGCAGTCATCGGCGGCAGAGAGACCGTCATGGGCTTCAAGGCGCTCGGCCTTGAGACCTGCCCCGCCGCGGACGCCGCAGAGGCCGCGCAGGCCCTGCGCAGTCTCACGCGCGAAAGCGATGATTACGCCATTATCTACATCGAGGAAAACCTTGCCCAGCAGCTCGGCCACGAGATAGATAAATTCAAGGACAGGCCCACCCCGGCCATCATCCTCATCCCCGGCAGAGAGGGCAGCATCGGCCTCGGCCAGTCCGCGCTGCGCGCGGCTGTCGAGCGTGCCGTCGGCACCAACATCCTGGGCGATTGAGCGCCCCCTTCAACATTTCAAAAGGAAGGAAACAGAATATGAGCGGAACTATAACAAAAGTATCGGGACCGCTTGTCGTGGCAGAGGGTCTTGCGGACGCGAACGTGTCCGACGTTGTCCGCGTCGGCTCTCAGCGCCTGATAGGCGAGATCCTTAACATGACCGGCGACAAGGCGTCCATTCAGGTCTATGAAGAGACCTCCGGCCTCGGCCCCGGCGCCG
>URPU01000088.1 GCA_900549865.1 uncultured Eubacteriales bacterium | reverse complement strand
GACGGCGCTGCTGAACTGCAACGGCAACCGCATCCTTGCCGAGGCGGCGAAGAAACCTGCTGCCGCGCGCGACGCGGAGGTAGAGAGCCTTGTGCGCCGCCTGTGCGATGAATACGTCATGGATGAGGACGCGGCGCGGCGCTCAGCGGGATAGACCTGATGAAGCCAACAAGCATTGAGGACATGGCGCGTTACTGCGACGGCTTTGACGGCTTTTATTTCTTCAATAGCAAAAGCAGCAGCTATGTTGACAGCTATTCCAGTGACGTGCTGCAAGAGTATAACGGCGATGAAGGTACGTTCTTTATACTCCAGTGGCTTAATGGGTACGATTATGGTCAGGTAGGATCCATATCGTTTAGAACGTGTGGAACACGGACATTCTCCATATACGAAGGAAAAGGCTGCATGACGATAGAAATTGAGCCTGTCGATTATGTGAGGGATACCGCGAACCTGTCGGCCATAATGCCGGACATGCTATGCCAACTGTTGGGCAGCGACAGGGAAGCACTGCTCCGTGGCCTCGGCATCAGTCAGGAAATGCTGGACTGGCTCAGTGAGAAGCAGGATGGCGGCGAGTATGCCGTTTTGTATGAGCTTTTCGGGAGAAGCGATCCTGTGTACCGTGAAACCAGCACGTACCGCTATATTAAATTTTCACGCTTTGTGGAAGGCACCGACGGCGGGACCGTCAATGTCAGCGTGACCATATTCCTGCCTGAAGAAGGCGAAACATTCGACGAAGCGGAAATTACATACACATATTATTGACCGGAGGGAAAGCGTATGAACGTTTGGGAAAAAAGACTCATCACCGCGATAAAAAAAGCCTGTGCCGCGAACGGCGCGCAGACGCTGTACGACGGACAGCGCCTCTGCGCACTGATAGAGAGCGCGGATCCCGAGCTTGCGCAGCAGCGCGAGTATAAAAACTTCCGCGCGCTGGTGCGCTGCGGCGGGAACACGCTTCTGGCGCAGTCCGCCCACGCCCCGCGGGCGGAGCTTCAAAAGAATATCGAGACGCTTGGCCGCAGCATGGGCAAGGGCTACGCCATCGACCGCGTCTCCGGCGAAAGGAGCTGTGCGCTGTACCTCACTGCCGTGACAGGCGACGAAAGCTATATCCGCGCGCTGGACGCCGCGCCGGAGAACAAGAACGATCACACACCTCAGCCAACGCCGCGCCCCGCGCCCACTCCGGCGCCGCAGCAGACACAGCAGCAGAGGCCCACGCCCACTCCAGCGCCTCAGCCGCAGCCAACGCCGCAGCCCGCGCAGAATACGCCCCCCGCGAAGAAGAGCAGCCGCCTTATTGGTGTTCTGGTCTCCGTCGTGGTGGTGCTCATCGCCGCGACCCTCGGCACAAGTACGGGCAGGGCGCTGGTCGGCGGCCTGTTCGGCGGGGATAAGCTTGCCGGTACGACCTGGCGCGGCGAATTGAATATTACAAAGGAGATCGCCGCAGAGCTTGACGAGACAGTTGCCAAAGAGTTTGCCGATATGGACGGCATCTCGGCCGACAGCCTGCCGCAGTTCTCGGATTACTGCGGGGCCATAAAGGTCGTTGCCGACCTCAGCTTCAGCGACGACGGCGCTATCAGCATGACTATTAACGAGACGGCGCTGAGAAACACGGCGCGCGAAGCCATTGGTGAACCAACGGCGCAGTGGATGTTGGACTGCCTCAAGGCGATCAGCCGCGAAATGGGCGCGGATCTGGAGGAAATGGGCTATTCCGACGATGATATACTCCTTATGACCGTGGGCATGACAAAGGACGAGCTTACGGTCTATGTCGGCGATTATATGGACGAGTATGTCGGCGATGCGCTGAAGGAGGCCGCCGATGATGTAACTGTTTCCGCCTATTACAAGGTGCGCGGCGGAAAGATATACATCCTTAATACGCCGAATCAGAGCGTCTCGAACAGCCCGTACTATACCTTTACTCTGAAGGACAGCACGCTGGTGCTGGAGACGGCCGTGGGGCTGGACGAAGGGGCGGAGAACGTATACCCGCTCACATTGACTAAGGTCGGCTGACGGAAGGGAGAACGATATGGCAGGAAAGAAAGAGGCCGTCGTGCTGCTTGCAAAGTGCGGCGCGCATCAGAGGACTTACGGCATAACGGCGGAAAAGACGGCGCAGGAGGAATGGTGCATGGTGTGGGCCTTCCCGTTGAAGGAGAGCACCGCCCGGCGCGAGGGCTATGACAAAACGTCCATCCGCGGCCAGCTTTATACGGGGCCGGAATACCCCGGCTGCCCCTACTGCGCCGCGCAGCACATCGTCATATGCAAATGCGGGCGCGTCGGCTGTGACGACGGCGGCACGGTCTATAAATGCCCGTGGTGCGGCGGCACGTTCAGCTTCGGCGAATATGACGGCCGCGAGATAACCGCAGGCGGCGACATATAAGCGAATATCAATAGTTCGGCGCGGCCAGAATGCCGCGCCGAAAAAAAATCCCCGCCGGGGAAATTTCCTGTTGTTTTACGGCGGAAAAAGCGGTACTATAAATACAAGAATATGAAAATTGGAGAGACAGAAAATGCGCCGATTTCGCAAATACCGGAAGCCGAATTACAGCCGCACCACGAAGCTGATACTCATCGCCGTGCTTGTGCTGCTGACAGCCGTGCTGGGCTATATCATCATGCTGGAAGCGCGCCAGATAAAGCTGGAGCGCGCCGGGCAGTTGCCCGCGCAGCAGACGGCGCAGCCGGTGCAGACGCCGACGGAGGGCGAAACTGATGCGGACGCCGCCGCGCAGGAGGCCGAACAGGCACAGGCGGCGCAGCAGCGTGCAGAGGAGGCGCGCGCCGCGCGCGTCGAAGAGGGGAAGAAGTACAGCTTTTATCAGAAGCTGGCGCACGGGTGCGACGTGAATATGCTCGTCATGGGCGACTCCGTCATCAGCGGCGAGGGTGCAAGCGGCGATGATACCACGTGGATCGCCCAGCTCAAGGCGTATGTTGAGGATAAATACCTCTCCGGCGGCGACTATACGGGCACGATGTCCGTGACAAATCTTGCCGCGGAGGGGAGCACCGTCGTGAAGGGCTACTTCACGGCGATGGAGCTGGACGACGGAGTGGACTATGACCTCGCCGTGCTGTGCTTCGCGCGCGACGATGCGGACAAGGACTACGGCGTTTATTTCGAGGCGCTCGTGCGCGCCATACACTACCGCTATCCGGACTGCGCGGTGATATCCGTGCTTGAGGCCACCGAGGGCGGCCACACAAACAAGATGATGTCCATGGAGACGGTGTGCAAGTATTATGATATCCCCGTGGCGGACACCTTCGCCGCGCACTACGCCCTCGGCGAGAAGGACTTCTTCACGGCCTTTTCCGACTCCATCCACCCCAACGACAAGGGGCAGACCATATATTTTGAGACCATCCGTGACATAATAGACGAGAATGTGGAGAACGACACCGGCAAGATGGCGGATACCGCCGCGCTCAGCGGCGAGGCCGCGCGCTTTGACCGCCTCACCTACGTTTCCGCTGCCGACTTCACGCGCGACGGAACGGAGTTTTTACTTTCGCAGGAGTTCACCGGCGTGCTCATCCTTGACTGCACTTATCCCATAGTTAAGGAGAACGCCAGACTCGTGGCCGACGATATACTTTACAATCTGCCCAAGGACGCGCCATTTGACGGCCCGCGCGGCAACTATCTGCTCATTGCCAGCAAGGAGATGGTCATCACGGATAAGATGAGCATCACCTTCACGGACGACACGCTTGCCGCGGGCTTTTCCGGCGTGTATCTGTGCTCGTCTGCGCCGGAGGAGGCCTCCGCGTCCTGAACGCGCGAAAAACCGAATAATTTTGCAAAAAGCTGAAACATTTTCAACTCCCGCTGCGTTTATATAAGTGAACGGAACGATAAAACCGGACGGAAAGGAGCGAAAAATGAAGAGGCTTTTTGCTTTTTTATTGTGTTTTATTCTGGCGCTGCCCGCGCTGACGGGCTGCGGCGCGGCGCAGGGGGATGCCGCGCCGCAGGATAACGTCCCGGCGGAGGCAACCCCGGCGGAGATAACGCCAACGGCGCTGCCCCCAACGCCAACTGCATCGGCTGTGCCGGCGCTTGCGGAGGGGAGCCACGGCGCGGATGAAGCGCCCTTCGTGCGCGCCGGCAGTTGGTTTCCCGAGGACGCCGCGCCGGAGACGCCGCGCGACCCGGCGCTTGGCTACATCACGAGCTATGAGTGCGCGCAGGCCGAGGATGAGCGCATCGGCTGCTTCTACATAGAGCCCGCGCGGCTGGAGGCGATACGCGCGCTGCCGCAGGATGAGAAGCGGATATTCAACCTCGTTCCGCTTCCGGGCTATGCGTACGACGCGCGCTATGCCCACGTGCTGGAGGCGCTGGAGGCCAACCGCAGCGCGATGAGCATCTATTATAAGGCCATGGCCGGGGAGCTTCCGGCGGAGGACTATGACTTCGACGTTGACCCCGACGATTATCCGCTGGCGAAGCTTAGCTGGTACAGGGATGATTTCGACAAGCTCCCGCGGGAGTGGTTCGAGCTGTACGAAAAGGGACAGAAGGTCATGCGCCTGGATTCCGAGAATACGCAGAAGCTTGCAAGCGCCCTTACGCTTGAATACGACACGGCGGCGGCAAAGGCGCTCAGCAAGGCCGGGGCAGACGTGCAGGTGCGGAAAATGACGGAGGTTTACGACGGGAAGGAGAACGTTTCCTACATCCTCTTCATCACGGCGACGCCGGAGGAGCTGTGGACGCTGAGCGAGACGGCGGGCGGCGGCCTTTACATGCTGAATCTGTATGAGGACGACCTGTACGCGCTGTACGATACGCCCGTCTGGCCGGAGGGCTGAAGGGGCGGCGTATGGAGAACATGAAGAAAGGGGGCGCGGCGCGTGAATGAGAAAAAGCTTGTCTCCCGGCTGCAAAAGGGCGACACGGCGGCGCTGGGCGAGGTAATAGATATCTACACGCCATATGTCTACGCGATAGTGTCCAACGTTTTTGCCGGGATGCTGCCCGAGGAGGACGCGGAGGAGACCGTGTCCGACGTGTTCACGGCGCTGTGGTACAGCCGCCTGAACGCCGAAGCGGGCGCGCTGAAGGCATACATCGCGGCCATCGCGCGCAACAAGGCGAAGTCGCGTCTGCGCGCCATGCGCATAAGCGAGCCCTTGCAGGACGATTTCCCGCTTGCCGACTGCAAGCTTCCGGAGGAGCAGTATATCCTCGACGAGCTGGGGGATATCACGCGCCGCGCGGTCGAATCCCTGCCGGAGCCGGACAGGGAGATATTCCAGCGCCACTATTTTCTCTACCAGAAAACGCAGGACATCGCCGGAGATATGGGGCTGAACGCCGGAACGGTGCGCACGAAGCTTGCGCGCGGTCGGAAGCGGCTTCTGGCCTATCTGACCGAGAGGGGGTATAGCTGTGAAAATATATTTAACTGACGCGTGCGCGGGCATCTGCCCGGAGAAGGTCGATATAGGCCGCGCGGACGCCGCGCTGACCGGACGCGTCAAGGCGGCGGTTTTTGAAAATATAGGCGCGCCCGTGCCGAAGGCCGCGCCGCGCCGCGCAAAAAAGACGCTGCGCACTGTGCTTCTCGCGGCGGCGCTGACGGCGCTGCTGAGCGTGACGGCCTACGCCGTTACAAGCTTCACCATGCAGCGCGAGGAGATCACGGAGGGCGAGGGGCTTGCCGGACGCAACACCTATGCCGACGCGGACGGGAATATAATAACCGACGCCAAGGCCGTCCTGCCCGATGCGGGGATGAGCTTTTCCTTCACGGGGCCGGAGGAGGCGCGCAATGTGCCGCAGTTCCGCTGCTTCTGGCTGCCGGATGAGCCGACCTACGGCATGACCGACGCCGACGGCTGGACGCAGCACCTCATAAACGACGGCGACGGCTGCTCCAACAGCATCCCGTATGTCATCGACATCCAGAACGTGCCCACCGGCAACAGCCGCTATGTCATCAGCGGCCGGGCGGAGGTCGTAAGCGAGGAGGATTGGGGCGCGTGGCACGTGCAGATGATAAGCTCCGACTACAGCGGCACGAGCTATGATTACGAAAACGACCGCGCAAATTACGTGCTGCTGTTTGACGCCTCGCGCGGCTACCTCGTGACGGTGTGCGGCACGGCAGAGCTTGAGACGCTTGCGCATATCGCGCGCGAGCTTGAGGTGCGCGAAAGCAACATCCCGTATGTTTCCGTGGACGACATGGTCGTCGAATCCGTCAGCATACTTGAGCCGGGCCGCGGATAAGGCCGGTAGAGATCAACATATAAAATTCCCCGGCGGGTGCAGCCAAAGCCTGCACCCGCCGGGGATATCTTCGTCTTTGCCGGTATTTATTTTCCACCGCAGAACTTGGCCTCGTCGTCGGACCAGCCGCGGTCAAGCAGCCAGTAGGCGCAGCCGCCGTCGTCCGGCGTGTTCAGCCATTCGTCCGGGTCCTGCGCTGCACGTGTCATCTTCTTGCGCGTTTCATACTTGCGCAGGTCGTCGATAGTGAAGGGCAGGCCAAGCTCCGCCGCGATGGGCAGCAGCACGGCCTCGCATACGGCCTCGCGCAGCTCCAGCGAGCCGGGGTAATTGGCCTCGGCCTCGTCCACGCGGCGGCGCAGCGCCTCGTCGGCGTCGTAAAGCTCAAAAAATTTTATCACGTTTTCATTCATTGCATCTCTCTCCGTTCGGTTTATTTTGTCGTATCCGTATCAAGTATATCCGTATCGAGGACGTATTTCCCCGAGCCGTTTATCACAAGCGTCCCGCCGTAGCGCTGTACGCGCTGAAAGCCAGCGCCGGTGTAGCTTTTGTGCACATGGCCGTGGATGAAGTACTTCGGGCTATACCTGTCCAGCAGGGGAAGGAAGGCCTCAAACCCGCGGTGGGCGAAGTCGTCCGCGTCGCCGCAGCCGAGCGGCGGCGCGTGCGCCAGCACGATGTCCACGCCCCCGGCGCGTGCAAGCTTCAGGCGCAGGCGCTGTATGCGCCGCTCCATCTGCCGCTCGGTGTACTGATGCGGGCCGCCCGAGTACATCGGACTGCCGCCGAAGCCAAGAATGCGCAGACCGTTCACAGTGACGAGCTTTCCGTCCACGCAGTCGCAGCCCTCCGGCGGCGCGGCGGCATAGGCGGCGTCGTGGTTGCCGGGCACGTACAGGAGCGGGCGGTTCGCCATGGTGACAAGGAAGCTGAGATAGCTTGCCTTCAGGTCGCCCGCGGACAGTATCATATCTATCCCGGCAAGCCGGCCGGGTGTGTAGTAATCCCAAAGATACGGGTTTTCTTCGTCGGACACGATGAGTATTTTCAAAGCTGAGTGATCTCCTTTACCGGGGGAAGTTCGTTTCTGTATATGCCCAGCAGCCGCACCAGCCCCTGTGACTTCGGCAGAAGCTCGTCGAAGCCGGGCAGCGCGCCGTCCACATTGTCGCAGAACCAGTCCATCTTCATTATCTCATCTGCCGTCAGCTCATGCTCACCGTCACAGCGCAGCACGCCGTGCTGATCCTTTATGCGCGTGCGGAACGGCGAGACCGCCCCGCTGACAAGCCCCTTTTTCAGAATGTCCGCCAGCGAGTGCACCCCGTCCGGCAGAGAGGAGCTGAGCTGTATGTCGATAACGCCGGTGTCCATGCCCCACCAGTAGTTTATAGCGTGCCCGCCGGGCGCGTCGTTCCACGCGCCGGAAAGGATGCTGAGCAGCACCTTCTCATAAAAGCGCCCCCAGTGCCAGCACGGCACGGCCAGCGGCAGAAGCGACCCGTCGGTTCCCAGCTTGTACGTGCCCCATTCCATCGCCCAGTGCGACTTCACGGGGTTCGTGGCGTCGCGGTTGGATATCACGGTTATCCCGTGCGACAGGAAATCGCCCAGCGGGTCGCCGGGGGTGCACGTCCAGCGCAGCTTCACCCGCGCCCGGGGGTTCGTCAGGCGCACGCCGAGTGCAAAGGCGTTCACGCTTGCCGGAACGCCGTATATGGGGTAGTTCGAGATATAGCCCACCGCGTCCGTTTCCGTCATTGCCCCGGCTATCGCGCCGGTGATGAACTTGGCCTCGTATATGCGCGCATAATACATCCGCACGCCGGTGTACGGCAGCGACAGCGCGCAGTTTAGCACCTTCACGCCGCTGTTTTCCGCCGCGACGCGCCGGCACGCGTCTATCATGTGCGGCGTCGTTGCGAATATCACCTGCGCCCCGTCCTTCACGGCGCGCGTCATCGCCTCGTAATACTCCCCGTTGTAGGCCGGGTACACGCCGATGCTCAGCTTCGTGCCGAGGCGCCCGGCAATGTATTCGCGCCCGTGCTCGTGCGCGCGCGTCCACGCGCTCACCTTCGGGTCAAAGGCGTATATGAAGGCGACCTTCAAATGCTCCGGCCGCGCGGCGCTGAGGAGCTTTGAAAGTATGCCCTGCGCGCGCTCGTCCGGCTCCGTGCTGACCTCTATCGGCTCCGCCAGCGTCAGGGCCTTTATGTCCGGCCAGAGCGCGGCGATGGTTTTCGTCAGCTCCGGCTGCGTCAGGCCCTTTATGTCCGCAAAGGGATATACCTGAAGCCAGACCAGCAGCGCCTCCTCCGGCGTCACGTCAAGGTTCTCGGTGTTCAGCTTTTTAAAGGCCTGCCGGAAGTGCAGAAAGCCCGCGGTGAAGCTCAGCCGCTCCTTATCCGTCCACTCGTGCCCGGCCTCAAAGCCGAGAAGCGCCTGTAGCCGCGCGTACTGCCCGCGGTGGCGGAAGGAGATGAGATACAGCCGGCTGAGCTGATAAAAGCGCATGAACTCGTAGTACACGACGACCTCATGATCGTCGGAGTATTCCGGCACGATGCGCGTGACTATGCCGGGGATGCCCGGCGCGCCGTAGCTTTTCAGCACGCTTACGCGCTTGTTGCCCTCCTGCACGTAGAACTTGCCCATGTATTCAAAGCATTTCACCGGGTCGCGGATGCCCTCGTCGCCCAGATGCGCTTCGCATAGGCTTATCCACTTGGCGGCAAACTCCGTCGTCTCCTCAAGCAGCGGCATGAAATTCCCCGCCAGCGCGTACATGCGCCCGGCGGACTTCGTGCCGATGACAAGCTCGGAGGGGATGTTCACAAGACCGAGATTTGCCCGCCCGGCCACTGTCGCCTCGTCCAGAATATCGTCCAGCACCAGCGGGTACGGGTATCCGCCGCGGCTGACGGCGGCCTTGTAGTACCGCTGCCCGGCCTTAAGCGCGTGCGCGTATTGTTCAACTGCTTCCTGTCTGCTCATGTGCAGCCCTCCAGCGTGGTGATATAAGACTGTCGAAAAAGTGGCTTTGCCGCTTTTTCGAGAAAGCTTCGCTGCGTTCTG
>URPU01000087.1 GCA_900549865.1 uncultured Eubacteriales bacterium | reverse complement strand
AAAAGGCCGCAGGGAATACTTTGTGTATTTCCAAGGTCTTTGAGGATGTATGGGCGTTCTTTCTGCCCGTCAAAACCGTGTGTGTCCTTGTCAATCGAGGGTATATTCAACGCTTGACTTAACGCTTGACTCAAAACTTCATTTTCCGGGGTGAAAAATGAAAAAATGTGTTTTACCGGCGCTGCTGTGCGCCGTAATGCTGCTGTGCGCCTGCGGCAGCGCCGCGCTCTCCGGCACGGCGGCGGAGGAGGCGGAAGCATCTCCCACGCACTCTCCGGCCGCCTCCGGCGCGGCATCGGAGGTGTCCACGCTCGACTTCTATAAGGACACGCAGCGCCTCGGCGGCGATGAGGGCGCGCTGTGCGCTGTCAGCTATCCCGCGCTGTATCTCAGTCAGGAGGACGGCGCGGCCTATCCGGCGCTGGCGCGCACGGTGGCCTCGTTCAACGCGGACGCCGCCTCCAGCGCGCAGGGGGCGTATACGCAGCTTTCCGCCGCGGCGCAGGAGGCCTATGCGCGCCATGAGCAGGAGCTTGCCGCCGCGCAGGCGGCCGGGACGCAGGAGGACGCGCCGGCGGAGTTTGAAGGCTTCACGCGTGACGTGGATGTGACGCTTCCGCGCGCGGACAGCCGCGCCGTGAGTCTGCTGTACTGCATGACGGGCTACTCCGGCGGAGAGCGCGGCGCAAGCTATTACTACAGCGCGAACATCGACGCCGCAAGCGGGCGCGTGCTGTCTCTCAGCGACGTCGTCACGGGGATGGCAGAGCTTAGCGCCGCGCTGGAGGACGGCCTGCGTGCGAGCTACCCCGAGGCGGACTTCACCGGCCTCGAGGACGCGCTGAACAGCTACATGGCGGATCCCAGCACCTTCACGTGGACGCTGGATTATCAGGGCATAAGCTTTTATTTCAGCCCCGGTGAGCTTGCCCCCTACAGCGACGGGCGCTTCATATACTCCATCCGCTTCGATGCGCAGCCCGCGCTGTTCAGCCTTTACTACATGGTCGCCCCGGCGGCCTACGCCATCCCGCTGACGGGCGGCGAGTGCATAAACTTCGACATGGACAAAAACGGGCAAAACGACAGCATCCGGCTTGAATACATATACGGCGGCGACGGCGCGGACATAGAAAAGCTGTCCATCAGCGTCAACGGCAAGGAGTATACGGCCAACACGCCCATGACCGGCTGCGACAGCTACGTTGTCTACGCGGGGGGCACGCGCTGCTATCTCTTCATCAGCGCGCAGAACCTGACGGGCTACGGCTACATAAGCGTGTACAGGCTCGACCGCACGGGCGCGGCGCTCGTTGGGATGCTGTACGAAAGCAGCCTTTACGCCGCGGCGTATACCACGGCCTGCCCCGGCGTGCCGCTGCTGACGGACCCCGGCTATTTCATGCTGGGCACGCGCATACAGTATCTGGGCACGCTGACGGGGCTCAAGACCTACTCGCTCGGCACGGACGGGATGCCCGTGAGCACGGAGAGCTATTACCAGCTATACGGCGGAAGTCCGCTGACGCTGATAAGCCCGCTGACGACGGCGACGGTTGACCCCGGCACGGGCTCGGGCACATTTTCCGCGGAAACTTTTTCCCCCGGCACACGTCTTAATTTCTGGCGCAGCGACGGGGAAGGCTCGCTGGACATGTACACCGACGAGGGCACCTACTGCCGCGTGTACGTGAGCGGCCGCCCCGGCAGCCAGAGCGTCAACGGGATGCCGGTCGAAAGCGTGTTTTCCGGCATAGTCTACTGACATCTGTTCACATGCGCAAAAACCGCTCACAGCGGTCTGACACAGAAACATAAAGATATATATCAGGAGGTACTGTCCGTGAGCAATCTCAGCAGTATGCCCGTTTCGGGCGTTATCGTGATCGTCGTGATACTGATACTGTTCATCCTCGCGGTGATCATGCTTTTCGGCGTGTGCGCGCGCTACAGGCGCGTTTCCCGCCTTGTCGCCGACAACCAGACATCCGGCAACGATTTTCTGCGCTACACCACCGCAGAATTCGCCGCGGCCTACAAGCGCTACGGCGCGGACGTCAACACGCCCGCGATAATCTCCAACGCGGTCGGGGCGAAGCTTTCCGGCGCGCTGTTCTGTGAGCGCTTCCTCAACAGCGCCGTGTCGCTTTTCGTCACACTGGGCCTCTTCGGCACCTTTCTGGGGCTGAGTCACTCCGTCGCGTCGCTGACGGAGCTGATAAGCTACAGCAACACGTCGGAATGGCTGAGCGTGCTGGACAGCGTCGGCGGCGGGCTGATGAGCTCTCTTTCGGGCATGGGCGTCGCGTTCTACACCTCGCTTGTGGGCGTGGCGTGCTCCATCGTGCTGACGCTGCTGCGCGCGGCCTTCAACCCCGAAACGCTGCGCCAGAAGCTTGAGACCCAGCTTGAGCTGTGGCTGGATCACAGCGTATCGCCCACCCTGCCGACGAACGCCGCCAAGGACGACGTTTCACTTGTCCACCAGATGATAGACGCGATGAACGATGCGGCCAACAGCATGGAGCGCAGCCTGCAAAGCGCGAACAGCGAGCTTGGCAAGACCATGGAGACCGCGCGTGGCTACCTCGGCGCGTTCAACAAGACCGTGGGCAGCTTCAACGACGGCGTGCGCGACTTCTCCGAGTTCAACTACAGCCTTCAGGGCACGGTGGAGCGCATGGACGTCGCCATACGCGACTTCGTCGGCGTGATGCGCCAGCTCACGCGCGGCATGGAGAAGGGCGGCAAGCAATGAGGCGGCACAGCTCCGGGCGCACGGACTCCCTCGTCGCCACGAACCAGGGTGAGCAGGGCTTCTGGCCGTCGTATGCGGACATGATGTCCTCCCTCGCGCTTATTCTGTTTTTCCTGATGCTCATCTCCTACATACAGAATCTTATCACCGGCAACGACCTGCAAAGCACGCAGGAGGTGCTGGCCGACACGCAGAGCCAGCTTGCGCTGACGCAGACGCAGGTGAAGGACGCCGAGGACGAGCTTGCGCTTATAACTGTCGATCTCGACAAGGCCCGGCTGACGCTTTCACAGCGGGAGGCGGAGATTTCCGCCAAGGAGGACGAGATAACCGCACAGCAGGCCCTCATAGCAAAGCAGAAGGACTATATGTCCTCCGCCGACGCGGAGCTGACCGCCATGCGCGATCAGATGCAGTCCATCGCCGTGCTGCGCCTGTCGATACTTGAGCAGATACGCGACAGCATCGTGGGCGTGATGGGCGATGCGAGCAAGGTCGCCATCGGCGACAACGGCAACATTATCCTCAGCGAGGGCGTGTTCTTCGACCTCGGCTCCTCGCAGATAAAGGCGGGGAGCGAGCCTGTGCTGTCGCAGCTTGTGCAGGTGTTCGGCGCGTTCCTTTCCAACAGCGAGAACGCGAAATACGTGGACAGCATCGTCATCTCCGGCCACACCGACAGCACCGGCACCGCCGCGGAAAACCGCGTGCTGTCCACCGACAGGGCAAACTCCGTGCTCAACTACCTGCTGACGGCGCAGAACGGCGCGCTGGGCGCATACTCGCAGTATTTCTGCGCCGCGGGCTACGGCGCGACGCGCCCCGTGGCCGACAACGGCACCGACGCCGGGCGCGCCGCGAACCGGCGCATCGAGATATCCATGATACTCAAGGACGACACTGTGCTGGACATCGTGGACAACTATCTGAACATTGAGCTTCCCAACACCGAGGCCGCCGCACCGGAGGTCTCGCCCGCCCCAAGCGCCTCTCCCAGCCCTACCCCCGCCGCGTAAACCGCGGCTGACAAGCGCAAAACTCCCGGCTTCGCATGAAAACGAAGCCGGGAGTTACTTTATTCCTTATATCTATCTCACGGATGCATGGTGTAGTTCGGCGCTTCCTTGGTGATGTAAATGTCGTGCGGGTGGCTCTCCTTCAGGCCTGCGGCGGTGATGCGCACAAAGCGGCTCTCCGTGCGCAGCTCCTCGATATTATGCGCGCCGCAGTAGCCCATGCCGGAGCGCAGGCCGCCCATCATCTGATATATCGTCTCGGACACAGGCCCCTTATAAGGCACGCGGCCCTCGACGCCCTCCGGAACGAGCTTTTTGTTGTTCTGCTGGAAGTATCTGTCGCGGCTGCCCTTCTGCATCGCGCCGAGGCTGCCCATGCCGCGGTAGACCTTGAACTGGCGGCCCTGATAAACCTCCGTCTCGCCGGGGGCCTCGTCGCATCCGGCCAGCATGGAGCCCATCATCACGACCCGGCCGCCCGCGGCAATGGCCTTGACGATATCGCCGGAGTACTTGATGCCGCCGTCGGCAATGACAGGCACGCCGTAGCGGTCCGCCGTCTCCGCGCACTCCAGCACCGCCGTGACCTGCGGCACGCCGATGCCCGCGACGACGCGCGTGGTGCAGATGGAGCCGGGGCCGATGCCGACCTTGACGCAGTCCGCGCCGGCCTTTATAAGCGCCTCCGTCGCCTCAGCAGTGGCGACGTTGCCCGCGACGAGCTGCGCGTCGGGGAAGCGCTCCTTCACAAGGGATATGGTGCGCAGGATGTTGGCGGAGTGGCCGTGCGCGCTGTCCAGCACCAGCACGTCCGCCCCCGCGTCAAGCAGCGCGGTGCTGCGGTCCAGCACATCCGCCGTCACGCCGATGGCGGCGGCGCACAGCAGGCGGCCGGCGGCGTCCTTGGCGGAGTTGGGGTACTTGAGCACCTTTTCGATGTCCTTTATCGTGATAAGCCCCTTGAGCTTATAGTCGTTGTCTACGATGGGCAGCTTTTCAATGCGGTTTTTCTGGAGGATGGCCTTGGCCTCGTCCAGCGTGGTGCCCTCAAGGCCGGTGATGAGATCGGCGCAGGTCATGACGTCGCCGATGCGGCGGGACATGTCCGTTTCAAACTTCATGTCGCGGTTTGTGATGATGCCGATGAGCTTTCCATCTCCGTCCACGATGGGCACGCCGGAAATACGGAACTTCGCCATGAGCGCGTCCGCGTCGCCGAGGGTGTTGTCCGCGCCGAGGGAGAAGGGATTCGTAATAACGCCGTTTTCTGAGCGCTTGACCATATCCACCTGCTCCGCCTGCGTGTCGATGCTCATATTCTTATGAATGACGCCGATGCCGCCCTCGCGCGCTATTGCGATCGCCATGCGGTACTCCGTCACGGTGTCCATCGCGGCGCTCATCACGGGCACGTTCAGCCGGATCCTCTTCGTCAGCCATGTGGACAGCTCCACATCCGCCGGAAGCACGTCGCTTTCCGCCGGAACGAGCAGCACGTCGTCAAAGGTCAGCCCTTCGCCGGCGAAGCGCCGGGAATAGATTTCGTCAAGCCCCATGTAAAAACCTCCGTATTAATTTTTCACCGCGCCGGAACCGGCGCGGTCGAATTTTTGTCATTATAACAGATTCGGCCGCAAAGTCAACAGCTATTTTCCGTGCTCGCGCGCGTAATAGAATATGTACTGCTGGGCAAGACCCGCGTATTCGCCGAGGCTTGCCGGGTCGAAGTCCGGCGGGAAGTGCTCCTTCAGCGCGCGGCGTATCCACACGTCTATCGGGAACGCCTCCATATGCCGCAGGCCGAACAGCACCACGCAGTTGGCCACCTTCTCCCCCACGCCGTTGAGGGCGAGCAGCGCGCACTTTGCCTGCACATAGTCCGCGTCAATGAGCGCGTCGAGCGAAAGCTCACCCCCGGCCACGGCGCGCGCCGCCGTGAGGATATACGCCGCCCTGTAGCCGCAGCGCAACATCGCAAGGCCGTCTTCGTCCAGCGCGGCAAGGCGCGCCGCCGCGGGGAAGGTATAAAACCGCTGCCCGTCAAGGCACGTCTCCCCGCCGTAGGCCGCGCACAGCCGCTCCACGATGCCCTTTATGCGCTTTATATTATTGCACTGAGAGATGATGAACGAGCACAGCGCCTCCCACGGCTCCTGCCGGAGGATGCGTATCCCCTGCCCGTAGCGCACGCACGCGTCGAGATACTCCCCGCCGTGGAAGCCGCGGCTTATCGCGGCGTAGTCGCGCCCAAGGTCGAAGTAATCGCGCCAGAACGCCTCCGGCGCGTCGGAGCGGATGAGGATATCCCCGCCGTCGCGCCACACGCGCGCCGCATGCCCCATGGCGACGCCGCTGTATACGCCGTCCTCCCCCGCGTTCCAGCGGAAGCACTGGCCGCATTCAAAGGTTTTTACAAGGTCAAGCTCATCCGCCGCGGCGAGGCGGACGGTGCGCGATCGTGACATAAGCCCATCTCTCTTTCCGTCATGTCTTTCTCTGATTTTATTCTATCCGGGCGCTTTTTTCAAGTGCTTTGCCGCAGTTGCTTTTAATGGGCCGCATGTGGTATAATGATTTGATTTTTTATGTGCAAGGAGTTCCCTTCTATGACACAGATCGTGTGGATAGTTATCCGCGTTCTGGCATTGGGCGCGGCGCTTGTGCTGCTGCCGCTGGGCGCGGGCTATATTTTCTTTCACCGGGGCGAATTTGACCGGGGCTTTGTCTACCTTTTCGGCATGTGCGCGGTGCTGGCCGGGTTTGAGCTTGTTTATATCCCGTTTTTCCTCCTGGGGCTGTCGTTCACGCTGATGACGGCGGTGTTTTTCGTGCTGGCGCTGGCCGCGGCGCTGTGGGGCTTCCAGCTCAAGGGCGCGGCGAAGTGCGTTATTCCCCGGGAAAAGAAGCCGTTTTCACGCGCGGAGAAGCTGTGCGCGGGCGTGTTCGCCATAGTCGCGCTGTGGCAGGTCGCGCGCACGACGCTTGGCGGCGGCACGTGGAACATCGACGACGCGTGGTACCTCGGCCTTGCGAACACCGTGATGTATACCGACGAGATATTCCGCACAGACCCCGTGACGGGTCTTGCCTATAACTTCGCGCAGCATATATCCGAATACCTCACCTATGTTTTCTCCCCGTGGCCGATATTCTGGGCGATGTTCGCGCGGATGTTCTCGTTTGAGATAACGGTGCTGATGCGCACGGTGCTGCCCGGCTTTTTCATCGCGCTGTTTTACTATGTGATGTACCGCCTTGCGGCGTTCTTTTTCCGCGGCGACAGGGCGAAGTCGCTGTTCGCCCTCGCGCTGCTGAGCGTATTTTTCGAGATATGCGGCGTGGCGATGAACGTGAAGTTCACGTGGGTGATCTGTTATCCGTGGATGGGCAAGGCCTTCGGGCCGAGCATCGTGTGCCCGCTGGCGCTGTACTTCTTCCTGCTGACGCAGGAGGAGGGCGAGGCGAAAAAGCGCCGCGCGCTGTGGCTGGGCGTGTTCCTCGCCAACGCGGCGGGGTGTATGGTCGCGTCGAGCAGCGCGGAGATGTGCCTGATGTATCTGGGCTGCTGGGGGCTGGTGTACGTGATAAAAACGCGCGACCTGTCCGCGATATGGAAGCTGGCCTGTGCCGCCGCGCCGAGCTTCGCGCTGATGGCGGGGCACTTCGTTGTATGAAAGGAGCGCAGCCATGCTTGAAAGTCTGAAGATCATATTTGAAGAATCCCTGTCCGTGTACAGGCTCGGCACGCTGGACGGGCGGCTTTTCATCCCGTTTGTGCTGTGCTGTGCGTACCTGCTGCTCTCCCCGGCGGAGGAGGACGAGCGCGCGCGGTATTACTTTGTTTACCCCTCGCTCATCCTGTGCGTTTTCATCTTCAACCCCGTGTTTATCCACTACATGGTCAAGTATATGGGCGATCCGGAGCGCGTCGTGCGCGTGTTCTGGCCGCTGCCCATAGGCGGGGTGATAGTTTACTGCGTTATTCGCGCGTTTTTCGCCGTGAAGAAGCGATGGAAGCGCGTGTGCGTGCTTCTGGCCGCGGTGTGCACGCTGCTGCTGGTGACGGAGGGGAGCCATGCGGGCATTTCCTTCGTGCCCGCGTCGAATCCGCAGAAGCTCGTCACCGGCGCGAAGGAGCTGTGCGACAAGCTGTATGTCCTCTCCGACGGGGAGGAGACGCGCGTGCTCGTGCCGAAGCACCTTTTCTTCTGGATACGCGAGTATAACGCCGCGATAATCACGCCCTATTCGCACAAGGCGGAGTTCATGTACGGCGAGGACGGGATGCTCGACTTCGACGAGACGGGGCGCAAGGCGCGGGAGGCGCAGTGCGACTACGTGGTCATCCCGGCCGCCGCGCCGCCGGAGGGCGCGCTGGACGAATACGGCTACACCCTGCTGACGGAGACGCCCGGCGACGACTGTGTGTACTACATATTCTGCCGCACAGGCGGATAAACCGAAAAATGCGCCGCCGATTCCATCCCTAAAGGAACCACGCTGCAAGCCAATCCTCCAGTCATTGACATATAAACATGTCAATGACAGCCCCCTTTGCAAGGGGGCCATGACACACAAGTGATGATACACACTGTAAGTTTATTTGTGCATAGATGCATTAGCATTATATTTTGCCAGCGCATTACAAACCTTCGCGCTCTCATGCCTCCCTTGAAAAGGGAGGCGGCGAAAATTTCCAGAATTTTCGTCGGTGGGATTCTGTTGCCGAATGTCCACGGCCTGCGCCTTAAAGCAACTAGGCCGTAGCCAATCCCCCAGTCATTGACATGTAAACATGTCAATGACTGCCGAGACTGTCGAAAAAGTGGCTTGGCCACTTTTTCGAGAAAGAACCGCTTCGTTCTGCGCCTCTGTTGTCCGCTGATAGCGGACAATTCGACGCTCACTCCGCGCAAAGTGTTTTCTGCCACGCACATGTCGCGGCAGAAAACGTATAATAATGCTTTCGCGTCTGCGGACGCGAAACTCTGCGAGGCTTTCTTTGACATGCTGCCAGTCATTGACATATAAACATGTCAATGACTGCCCCCTTTGCAAGGGGGCCATGAGTTCGGCTGCTTTCGCGAAACCCGACGTGAACTTTGCAGGCTATCGAATAACACATAAAAAGCGCGCCGGGGGGCGCGCTTTTCTGCGTTTACATCTACATCTATTATAATCTTACGCTTCCATGATGCGCAGGATCTCCGCCCTGAGGCGGGCGAGGGTGCGGCGCTCGACGCGGCTGATATAGCCCTGCGTCACGCCGGTGAGGCGCGCGGCCTCCTTCTGCGTGCAGCCGCAGCCGCCGTCCAGCCCGTAGCGCATGGATATTATGCGCCGGTCACGCGCGTCAAGCGACGCGACAGCCGCGCGCAGCGCCGCGGCGTCGGCCTCATCCTCCAGCGCGCGGGAAACGCCGCCCTCCGCGGGCAGGGTGTCCTTCAGGCACAGCGCCGCGCCGCCGTCGTAATAAAGCGGCTGGTCAAGGCTCAGCTCGGCATGGCGCGCCTGCGCGCGACGGAAGTACATGCGCATTTCGTTTTCAATGCAGCGCGTGGCATAGGTGGACAGCTTTATGCACCGCTCCGGGTCATAGCTGCGCACGGCCTTTATAAG
>URPU01000086.1 GCA_900549865.1 uncultured Eubacteriales bacterium | reverse complement strand
GCGAGCTTCAGTTTTTTCTTCCCCTGCATATGGTAAGCTTCCATGCCGCGCTCGAACTTGCCGGAGCAGATGCGCATGAAGGCGATGCGGTCGCGGTGGGCCTTGTTCATGTTCGCCTGAATTTTGAAGACGAACGCGGAAAAGTCCGGGCTGAACGTGTCGATCACGCCGCAGTCGGCTTCGCGCGGCAGCGGGCTCGGCGTCATACGCAGAAATTCTTCCAGAAACGGTTCCACGCCAAAGTTCGTCAGTGCCGAGCCAAAGAACACAGGGGAGAGGTGGCCCGCACGAACCTCGTCAAGATCAAACTCCCGGCCTGCACCGAGCAGTTCTACATCGTCGATCAGCTGCTGGTGGCGGCGTTCGCCGATGAGCTGCGCGACCTGCGGGTCGTACAGATCGATCTCCATCTTGTCCGCACGGTTTTTGCCGGACACGCCGGAGAAGAAGATCAGCTGGCTGGAGCGGCGGTCGTATACGCCCTGAAACTCCCGGCCGGAGCCCATGGGCCAGTTGCAGGCATAGGTTTCAATGCCAAGCTCGTTTTCCAGCTCATCCAGAAGCTCAAACGGGTCGCGCGCTTCACGGTCCATCTTATTGACAAACGTAAAGATCGGGATATGGCGCATGGCGCAGACCTTAAAGAGCTTCCGGGTCTGCGGCTCGACGCCCTTCGCACCGTCGATGACCATGACGGCGGAGTCCGCCGCCATGAGTGTGCGGTAGGTATCCTCGGAAAAGTCCTGATGGCCGGGGGTGTCCAGAATGTTGATGCAGAAGCCTTCATACTGAAACTGCATGACGGACGATGTGACCGAGATGCCTCTTTGCTTCTCAATCTCCATCCAGTCGGACACGGCGGCGCGGGAGTTTTTCTTGCCCTTGACCGCGCCCGCCTGCGCGATGGCTCCGCCGTAGAGCAGAAATTTTTCCGTCAGGGTCGTTTTACCGGCGTCCGGGTGCGAAATGATCGCAAACGTTCTGCGCCGGGAGATTTCTTCTTTCAGGGATGCCATGTATGTTCCTCCAAATTCAGTTTGTTATTCATCGAAGCGTCAGCCACTACATGGGATACCCTCCAAATCATTTCTTTATTTATACACAACTAATTTAGTTTATCACAGCAGCCGTCCGTTTACAAGCGTATGACCGGAAAAATCACAGTAAACGCGCCAACAGCGCCTCCGGCGTTTCCGCAAGCGCGTCCGCACCGGCTGATTCCAGCTCCTCCCGGCTGCCGTAGCCGTAGAGCACGCCGGCGGGCTGCACGCCGGCCGCGTGGCCGCCATAAATATCATATTTCCGGTCACCGGATAAAACTGCGCGGGAACAGTCTGTGCATCCCGCCTCGCGCAGCGCGCGGCGCACGACGTTGACCTTCTTCCCGGCCTCCGGATCGTCGGACAGTCCGCCGCACACGCCGTCGAAATACTGCATCAGATCAAAATGCGTCAGCACCTGCCGCGCCATGCTCTCCAGCTTGGACGTGGCGACGTACATCCGCTTTCCCGCCGCCCGCAGCGCTCGCAGGCATTCCCGCACGCCGGGATACGGCTCGTTTTCGAGCCAGCCCGTCTCGCGGTAATACGCCCGGAAACGATCGATGGCCGTCTGAACCTCCGCCTGCGGGAGATAGACGGCAAACGACTCGACCAGCGGCGGGCCGACAAACTGCCGCAGCGCCTGTTCGGACAGACCGGTGATTCCGAACGAGTCCAGCGCGGTCTGCGCTGCGTGCATGATTCCCGACCCGGAATCTGTCAGCGTTCCGTCCAGATCAAATAATAAAACATCCCAGCCCATCGTGTCTCCTATCAGCCGAGGCTTGCGTATTCCTCATCCGAAACCGGCTCGCACCATTCGTTGCGGGTGTTCTCGCCGGGAACCTCGACAGCGATGTGGCTGAACCAGCTGTTCGCCTTCGCTCCGTGCCAGTGCTTGACCTCTGCCGGGATGGTGATGACCATGCCGGGCGTCAGGCTCACGGCGGGTTTGCCCTCCTCCTGATACCAGCCTTCCCCGGCTGTGCAGATCAGCAGCTGTCCGCCGCCCTTGCTTGCATGATGAATGTGCCAGTTGTTCCGGCAACCGGGCTCAAAGGTCACGTTCGCCAGAAACACGGGGCAGGCGCCGGGGACAGTCAGCGGCTTCAGATAGGACTGCCCGATAAAATACTGTGCATACGCGTCGTTCGGCGCACCGATTCCAAATACATCCTGTTTCTCAAATGCTTCTCTGCCTGTCATGTTCATATGATACTCCCTTCATGCCCAGCAGACGCTGCCTGCCGGGCGGTTTCTTACGATTTGTCTACCATACTGCACAGCCGCCGTTTCTGCAAGGAAAAAGCAAAACGGCAGATCGCTTCTTCAGTTTCTGTGCAGCAATGGGCAGGCTTACCCCTCGAACTGGCTGTGGTACAGGTTGGCGTAGAAGCCGTTTTGGGCAAGGAGGTCCTCGTGCCGCCCCTGCTCGATGATGTGGCCGTCCTTCATGACGAGAATCACATCCGCCTCGCGGATGGTGGACAGGCGGTGGGCCACGACGAAGCTTGTCCGGGCCTGCATCATAGTGTCGAACGCCTGCTGGATGTGCGCTTCGGTGCGCGTGTCGATGGAACTGGTCGCCTCGTCGAGAATGAGCATGGGCGGCAGAGTGAGCATGACGCGCGTGATGCACAAAAGCTGCTTCTGCCCCTGACTTATATCGTCCTCATGGAGCACGGTGTCAAGCCCCTGCGGGAGCCTTTCGATGAACTCCCAGCTATGCGCCTCTTTCGCGGCGCGGATGATCTCCTCATCCGTGGCGCCGGGTTTGCCGAAGGCGATATTCTCGCGCACGGTGCCCTGCTTTATCCACGTGTCCTGAAGCACCATGCCGAAGCAGGAGCGCAGCGCGTGGCGCGAAAGCGAACGTATCTCCCTCCCGTCCACGCTGATGCTGCCGCCGTCCACGTCGTAAAACCGCATGAGCAGGTTTATGAACGTCGTCTTGCCGCAGCCGGTTGGGCCGACGATGGCCACGCGCATACCGGGCGCGGCGCGCAGGTCAAAGCTTTCGATGAGCGGGCGGGACTTATCATAGCTGAAAGCGACGCCGTCGATATCCACGCGCCCTTCTACGGTCTCAAGCGTGCCGGAGGCGTCGGCGGTCTCCTCCCCTTCCTCAAGCAGCGCAAACAGGCGCGCGGCGCAGGCAAGGGCGTTCTGCATTTCCGTGACGACGGAGCTTATGTCATTGAAGGGCTTCATATACTGGTTGGCATACGACAAGAGCACGGAAAGCCCGCCGACCGTCAGCGCCCCGCCGGGGATGAGGAACGCGCCCGTGAGCGCGACGCCCGCATAGATGACGTTGTTGACAAAGCGCGTGGCGGGATTGGTAAGGCTGCTGTAGAACACGGCCTGCTGGCTGTAATTTTTCAGCTCCTCATTGACGGCAGCAAAGCGCGCGGAGGCCTTTTCCTCATACCCGAACGCACGCACGACCTTCTGGCTGCCTATCATCTCTTCAATAAGCGCCGTCTGGCGGCCGCGCGCCTCACTCTGGCGGCGGAACATGCTGTAGGAATGCGTGGAGATGAACTTGGCCACGACGAAGCTGAGCGGCGTGAGAAGAATGACGAGAAGCGTTATCCACACGTTCTTGGAGAACATGAACACGAGCGTCACGGCGATGGTGACGACGCCGGAGAATAGCTGCGTGAAGCCGAGCAGCAGCCCGTCGGACAGAATGTCCGCGTCGGCAATGATGCGGCTGACGATATCGCCGGAGCTGTGCCGGTCGAGATAGGCAAGCGGCAGGCGCTGGATATGGCGGATGGACTGGGCGCGGATATCCTGCACGACGCGGTAAGTCATGCGGTTGTTTATAAGACTCATGACCCAGCCAGTGACGCCGGAAACGGCGGCAAAGACCAGTATGCGGCGCAGATACGCCCACATTGCGTCAAAGCGCACGGCATGCGCCGCGACGATCTCATCTATCGCGTCGCCGAAGAGGATGGGCACATAGAGCTGCAAAACGACCGTCGCCGCGGCGAGTATTATGCTCAGCACGAGCAGGAGTCTGTATTTTGCGATGCGCGCAAGCAGTTTTTTGAGGACCTCCGCACTGTTGACGCCTTCAGCGGGTTTATTTTTTGCCTTCATGCGCCCTCGCCCCCTTTCTCATAAGCCGCCCGCTCCTCTGGGAATTGCGAGAAGTATATCTCGCGGTAAAGCGCGCAGGCGCGCATAAGCTCGTCATGCGTGCCCGTTCCGGCGAGGCGGCCGTTGTCGAGCACGAGTATCTTATCCGCCTGACGGATGCAGGCGATGCGCTGGGAAACGATAAATGTGGTCATGCCGCCAGAGAGGGCGTGTATCGCACGGCGCAGCGCGGCGTCAGTGGCAAAGTCCAGCGCGCTGGAGCTGTCGTCGAGAATGAGTATCTCCGGCTTCTTCACGAGCGCGCGGGCAATGGACAGGCGCTGCTTCTGCCCGCCGGAGAGGTTCCGGCCGTTCTGCTCAAGCTCAAAGTCGAGCCCGCCGGGTTTCCCCTCGACGACCTCCTTGGCCTGTGCGGCGGTAAGCGCCTCCCACAGCGCGGCGTCATCGGCGTTTTCATCGCCCCATTTGAGGTTTTCCCTTATGCTGCCCTTGAAAAGCACGGCCTTCTGCTGCACGACGCCGACCTTATCGCAGAGCGATGCGCGGGTATAGCTTCTGACGTCCGCCCCGTCGAGCTGCACGCTGCCCTGCGACGCGTCGTAAAAGCGGGGAATGAGGCTGACGAGCGTGGATTTGCCGCTGCCCGTGCCGCCGATAACGCCGACGGTCTCCCCGCGCGCGGCGCTGAAGGAGACATCATAAAGACTCGGCGCGCCGGCGTCCTTATAGGTGAAGGTGACATGGTCAAAGCGCACGGCGGGCGCAGAGGCGTCATCCGGGTCAGCGCTCTCTTCGGGGTAGCTCATCCCCGGCTGCACCGCGAGCACGCCGGACACGCGCCCGGCACAGGCCACGGCCTTATTGAGCGTGATTATGAGCGAGGCGAGCTTGATAAGCTCGACAATTATCTGGAGCATGTAGTTATACAGCGCGACGACGTCGCCCTGCGCGATGCTGCCGAGGTTGACCTCTATCGCCGCTCTGTCGATAAGATAGACCGCGGCGACGTTGATGAGCACATAGGTCAGCGGGTTGAGCAGGGCGGAGATGCGGCCGACGAACTCATTAAGGCGCGTAAGCTCGGTATTTGCGGCGTCAAACTCCGCAACTGAGCGCTCCTCCCGGCAGAAGGCGCGGATGACGCGCACGCCAGTGAGGTTTTCGCGCGTCATGCGCGTGACGCGGTCAAGCCCGGACTGAACCTTCTTGAACAGCGGGATGCTGACAAGCATGATGGCAAAGACGACAGCGAACAGGACCGGGATGGCGACGGCGTATATCCATGCGCACTTCACGTCGATAGTGAAGGCCATGGCCATTGCGCCGAACACGACGAACGGGCTTCGCAGCAGCAGGCGCAGGCCCATGTTTAGGCCGTTCTGCACCTGATTTATATCATCCGTGAGGCGGGTTATCATCGTATCCGGGCCGAGCTTGTCCAGCTCCGTAAATGAAAAGCTCTGGATATGGTCAAAGACGGCCTGACGCAGACGCGCGGCAAAGCCGACGCTGGCCTTTGCGGCGAAATACTGCGCCGTGATGCTGCACGCGAGGCCGACGGCCGCCATGAGCAGCAATATGAAAAAGCACTTGAGAATATACCCGCGGTCATTATACGCAACGCCCAGATTTATCATCCGCGCCACGACTATCGGCACAAGCAGGTCGAACATGACCTCAAGCAGCTTGAACAGCGGGGCAAGCACGGTTTCCTTCTCATAGCCCTTGAGATAGCGAGAGAGGCTTTTCACCCTTTTCACTCCATTCATTATTATTATTTATCTTGACAATGGAAGTATAATACCTTATCATCAATATGAATAATATTGTTTTTGTGGATTTGATATATAATATTTATATTACCGTTGGAGGCCGGGCATGGATCTGAGACAGCTTGAATATTTCCGTGAAATTGCGGACACGGGCAGCATAAACGAGGCCGCGCGGCGGCTGAACATGTCGCAGCCGCCGCTGAGCTATCAGCTTCGCCAGCTTGAGGACGAGCTTGCCGTGAGGCTTTTTGACAGGAGCAGTCAGGGCGTGGCGCTGACGGAGGCGGGCAAGCTTTTATACAGCCGCGCGGGTGAGCTTTTGAGCTTCGCAAGCTCGACGAAGCTGGAGGTGTCGCACTGCGGCAGGAAGCGCGTGCTGCGTCTCGGCCTGACGTCAACGACGGTGGCCCCGGTGATGCCGTACATCACGGAGTTTGCGCAGAAAAACCCCGAAGTAAACTTCGAGGTGCACGACGGGACGACCTTTTCCCTGTTCAACTACCTGCTGGATGGGATAATCGACGTGTCCGTCGTGCGCACGCCGCTGCGGCTGGACGAGGTGGAGCACGCCGTGCTGCGCACGGAGCCGATGATGGCGGTGTCATCCCCGGCGCTGCACGCGGAGGGCGCGGGCGCGCTTGCACTCGGCGCGCTGACGGACAGGCCGCTGATAATCTACAGGCGGTATGAAAAGCTCATAATGGACGCGTTTCACGCGCAGGGGCTGGAGCCGGATGTGTTCTGCATCTGCGACGACGCGCGCGGCGCGGTGCTGTGGGTGAAGGCCGGGCTTGCCACGGCGATATTCCCCGAATCCATGAGCAGCCTCTGCGCCGGACTGCGGATGCAGCCGATAGACGAAAAGGCGCTGGAAACGCAGATACTTCTCATCTGGCGCAAGGGGCGGCAGCTGCCGGGTGCGGTGCAGGATTTCATAGGCGTGTGCACGCGCGGGAAGAGCTGACGCCGCGGCGGCGCTTCTTCTGCAAATTATTAAAATTTTCAGGATATTTTAAGATTGAAATTATATAGTACGCTCAAAAGAGAAAAACGAGGTGAACAGTATGCGCATATTGATAGCGGAGGACGAGGCCGGGATCGCAAAGGCGCTGAAGGTGATACTGGAAAAGAACAAGTTTTCCGCGGATGTGGTATATAACGGCACGGGCGGCAACGGGATAGGGCTTTCGATAGCCCGCGCCATTGCCGAGGCGCACAGGGGCAGCATCACGGCGCGCTCTGAAAGCGGCGAGGATATCACCTTCCGCGTGAAGCTGAGGGCCGTATAAAGCACCGGCACTTGTACGCGCGGCGCAGACATGATAAAATGGACGCATGAAAACTTTTTTGGAGGGTCATCCATGAAAAAGCTTTTATGCGTCCTTTTTGCACTTATCCTGCCCGCGCTGACGGCGTGCGGGAATACGGCGGCCGCACCCGCGGCAGACAACGCGGCGACAGCGGCAGAAACGTCCGCGCCCGCGGAGGCGACAGAGGCGGAAGCGCTTCCGGAGAGCTGCCGCATATGGTACGGCGCGGCGGCGCAGAGCGGCGCGGCCGGCACAAACAGCGACATCCCGCTTGACGACAGGGCGGCGTATTACGTCAGCAGTGATTTCTCCCTGCGGATGCCCGACGGGAGCTACACAGGGCTTATTTACAACCATATGACGGAGGGCGTCACGCTGGAGGAATTCTCTGGCGGGCGCGCCGTCATCGGCGATGCGCGCGGGCGGCTGGCGTGGAACGGTGTGCGCTACAACGCGTTCACCATTGAGGCCGATAACTGTGCAATACCCAACCTCACCCCGCATGAGCGCGGGCTCCTGCGTCTTGACATCTCCGGCGACTGCGTGATGAACGGCGGCGGGGAGGAGTTCGGCTGTCTTGAGGAGTTTGACTGCGTGCTTATCACGGGAAGCGGCACACTGCGCATTGAAAACGCCTCCGGGCTTTCCTGCGGCGGGGGCAACGTTCCCCTTCCGGCACTTATAGTAGACGGCGAGGTGCAGCTCATATGCAGCGACATTGTCCTGACGCCGAATTCAGGCGATGCGCCCGCCTTCGCGCAGCTCGGCGGAACGGTATGCGCCGAGCGGCTGGAGTGCGAGGGCGGAGACATGTTTCAGGCCGGGGGCACGCTGATGTGCAGGGGCATACGCGGCATTTCGCGCGCGGTATTCCGCGGCGGCACCGCGCTTATTGACGATTTTGACTGCGCGGGGGCGTCGCTCATACTCAGCGGCGGCGAGGCGTATATAACGAACGCCCTGCCGGAGGGCACCGTAATAGAGTCCGGCGCGGGAAGCATATGCATCCCCAATGCCGCTGATGCTGCCGTCAACGGAAGCGGCGCGCAGATACTCGACGCGGAGCGCGACGGGAGCCGGTATTACCAGACAGTTTACGACGACTCCTGGGGCGGCGGCGACGGTCTGAGCTGGAACAGCCTGTGCGTCAGCGCCGTGGATTACCGGCTTTTCGCCGGTGTGATGACGCTTAGCGACTGCCGCGCGCAGGAGCTTATGCCATGGGGCGCACTATGCCTTGACGTGCGCGGAGATAACGCCGTCGCGGGCGGTATCGGCGGAACGAGCCTTGTTTTCGACGGCGGCGGATCCTTGCGCGCGGACAGTCTCTCTGTATGGGGCTGGGGCGGCGCGCACAGGCCGGTTATCGCCGTGCGCGGCGGAACGGCCGTCACCGTCACGGGAAGCAGCGAAACAGCCATGGGCAGTCAGGCCGGTGAAGAGGGGCTGTTTGTCGTAGACTCCGGCAGCTTTGAGTGCGGCGGCGATCTGTGGCTACAAAATGCGGTGCTGTCTGTGCGTGGCGGCGAGGTGCATATCATGGGCAGCTGCAATCTTGAAAAAGGGTGCATAGAGGTGTCCGGCGGCCGACTGACGGTCGAGGGCACGATATGGCTCGGCAATGGCGATGTCGCCGTGACCGGCGGCGTGCTGGAGGTCAGCGGCGGCACGGACGGCATATACACCGATAACGGCAGCGTGACCGCCAACGGCGGAAGCATCACGCCCGCGTGAACGGCGCGGCGCGCATACATCCCGTTGGGTGATATTGTTGATATATCGAGTTGTCCGGAAATATTTAAGTAAGCTTTGCGATCGCCTCATGGCGGTTCGCAGCACCGGTCTTGCGGAAGATGCTTGCGATGTGTACCTTCACGGTGTTCGTGCTGATATTCAGTGCAGCAGCAATGTCCACATTTGACTTGCCCTCTGCCATCTGACGGGCGGTCTCTGTTTCACGCGCCGTCAGATCATAGCTCTGTGCCGCGGCATGGTTTATTTCTGCTCCGGCGTGTGCAGCCTCACTGCCGGTTCGATTCACGGTAGTGAGGCTGTCCTCATTTTGTTATCCTTATTCTAATGACTTATAACAAGAACTCTCCGCACGGGGGCGGAGAGTTCTTGTCAGTATGTCAAAAAAGCCTCGCAGAGTTTTGCGTCCGCAGACGCGAAAGCAATATGATCTGTTTTCTGCCGCGACATGTGCGTGG
>URPU01000085.1 GCA_900549865.1 uncultured Eubacteriales bacterium | reverse complement strand
ACGAATTTTGCCGCGCTTTCAATACGCCGGCGCATTTCTTGACTTGCAGGCCGGGGGCAATTAGTATATAATACTGATAAAAAGTAAGAAAGCGGTCATAGCCGTTCCGGCGGCGGAAGGGAGACAGCATGGGCGTTTCGGACGGACTTAAAAAGGCATGGTACAGGACCTTTCAGGAGGGGCTGAACATCGGCGCGCGCGCCCTTTACTGGCGCAAGCCGGAGACGGTCACGGGAGAGGGCTGCGCCGCGCAGATACCGGCGATAATGAAGAAGGAGGGCGTCCGGCGCGTCATGGTCGTCACCGGGCGGCACGTCGGAAAGAGCATTGCCCCCGGCATAATAGAAAACCTTAAGAACGCGGGCGTGGACTGCGTCCACTTCTCCGAGGTGGAGGCCAACCCCTCCACGACGACGGTGGACAAGATAGTGTGGATGTACAGACTCAATAACTGCGACGGCTTCCTCGCCATCGGCGGCGGCTCGCCGATAGACGCGGCCAAGGCCGCGGCGGCGCTCGTCGCTTGTCCGGGAAGGACGCTTGCGCAGATGGCGGGGCTTTTCCGCGTGCTGCGCCGCCTGCCGCCCTTTGTCGCCGTGCCGACGACTGCCGGGACGGGCTCGGAGACGACTATCGCCGCCGTCATTACGGATGCGGCGACGCACCATAAATACGCCGTGATGGACATATGCCTCGTGCCGCGCTACGCCGTGCTTGACCCCGTGCTCACGCGCGACCTGCCGCCGAAGTCCACCTCGACGACGGGCATGGACGCGCTGACCCACGCGGTGGAGGCGTACCTGTGCTGGACGAACAGAACGAAAGAGGTTGACCGCGACGCCGAGGAGGCCACCGTCACCATCTTCAAGTACCTTGAGCGCGCTTACCGCGACGGGAACGACATGGAGGCGCGCGACAACATGCTAATGGCGGCGTTCAAGGCGGGCTTCGCCTTCACGCGCGCGGGCGTGGGCAACGTGCACGCCATCGCGCACACGCTGGGCGGACTGTACAACGTGCCCCACGGGCTGGCGAACGCCGTGATACTGCCCATCGTGCTTGAGGATTACGGCGCGCGCGTCTATAAGCGCCTTGCCCGTCTTGCGGAGATAACCGGCACAAGGACCGACGGCACCGACGAGGATAAGGCGAAGGCCTTCATTGCCGAGATATACGCGATGAACGCGCGCATGGGCATTCCCCGCGGCATAGAGGGTATAAAGGAAGAGGACATCCCGCAGATGGTGGACTGGGCGCTGGCGGAGGCGAACCCGACCTACCCCGTGCCGGTGGTGTACACGCGCGAGCATTGCGCGCAGGTTATAAGGCGGATAATGCTGTGACCCGTGCATCGGGCCGGCGTGGAGGATCGTATTGGAACTTTCGGAACTGAAGCTGATATCAGCCAGCAATATAATAAGGCTGCGCACGGAAGCGGGCATGACGCAGGCGGAGCTTGGCGCGAAGCTGAACTATTCGGACAAGACCATCTCCAAGTGGGAGCGCGGCGAGGCCATCCCGGATGCGTATGTTCTCACACAGCTTGCCGCGATGTTCGGCGTGACGGTGGATTATCTGCTCTCGTCGCACGACGCGTGGGATGCGCCGCAGGAAGAGGCGGAGGATGAGGATACCGCCGCGGCGGATCAGGCGTACAGCACCAGCGTCATAACGGCGCTGGCGGTGGTGTCGGTGTGGACGGCGTGCCTCATCGCCTTCGTCGTGCTGTGGCTTGCAAAGGGCCTCATATGGTGGACGATGTTCGCCATCGCGCTGCCGGTGTCGCTGCTGGTGCTGGTGGTGCTGATGAGTGTGTTCAAAAAGGAGAGATACCTGCAATTTGCCATCGCGGGCTTTGTATTCTCTCTTTTCGTCATGCTCTACTTTGTCATTCCCAACTATAAGCCGTGGCAGCTTTTTTTGATAAGCGTGCCGGCCGTGACGATAGTTTTTTTGGCCTGCAACATCCGCAGAAGGCCGCAAAAGCGTGAAAAGAAGAAACATAATGAGTAGATTCTACGGCACGTAGAATCTATAGAAACGCCTGTAGAACGGTGGAAGAGCCGTTCTACAGGCGCTTTTTGCGCGGTAGAGCGCATCGTAAGATCAGTAGCTTGTATGCTGCGGCACGCGGGGATATAATAAACACAAATAAAATGGAAATATGGGGTGCATTTATGAGCGATTATATCCTTAGCTGCTGCTCCACGGCGGATCTTTCCAAGGAGCATTTCGACGCCCGCGACATCCACTATGTCTGCTTCCACTTTGCCATAGACGGCGTGGAGTATATCGACGACCTTGGCGCAAGCATGCCCTTCGACGTGTTTTACAAGAAGATCGCCGACGGCGCTGACACGCGCACGTCGCAGGTCAACATCTCCGAGTATGTCGATTTCTTCACCGAATTTCTTGAGCAGGGCAAGGACATCGTCCATGTGTGCCTCAGCTCCGGCATTTCCGGCACAATAAACTCCGCGCGCAACGCCGCGTCCATCCTGCGCGAAAGATATCCCGAACGCAAGATATTCATCATCGACTCTCTCGGCGCATCCTCCGGCTACGGTCTGCTTATGGACACCGCGGCCACGAAGCGCGACGAGGGGCTGACAGTTGACGAGCTTGCCGCATGGATAGAAGAGAACAAGCTCAGACTGCACCACTGGTTCTTCTCCACCGACCTTACAAGCTACGTGCGCGGCGGCAGGATATCCAAGACCGCGGCCGTGTTCGGCGGCCTGCTGGAGATATGCCCGCTGCTGAACATGGATAACCTCGGCCGCCTTATCCCGCGCGCCAAGATCCGCACCAAGAAGCGCGTCATAAAGGAGATCGTCAGCAAGATGGAGCAGGATGCCGAGGGCGGCCTTGATTACTCCGGCAAGTGCTATATCTCCCAGTCGGCGTGCTATGACGACGCGCGCGCCGTCGCGGATCTTGTTGAGGCGAAGTTCCACAAGCTCAACGGCAAGGTGGAGATAAACTCCGTCGGCACCACCATCGGCGCGCACACCGGGCCGGGCACCGTGGCGCTGTTTTTCTGGGGCTGTGAGCGCGTGGACTGATACGCGCGGATAACAAAAGGCTCTATATAACTTGATATATAAGCGCGAAAACGGCGGACCGCAACTCTCCACGGCCCGCCGTTTTTGCAGCAAAACCTCCGGCTTCGCCGGGGGGATATTTATTTATATGTCGAGCTGTCTGTCACGCAGCGTGAGGAAGGGGTCGCCCCCATTGCCGGAAAGCGCCGTGAAGCTGAGACTTGCATCCACATGCTCGCTCATGGCCTGGCGGGCAAGCTCCGGCATACGCATGCGTATGGCCGACACGACGGAGATATGGTTATACTTCACGCTGGGCATCCACGGGTTGCCGTCGCTGCCGCTGTCGGTGATGAATTGCAGCATGGACGCCTGATACATCGTCAGCTTCGGCAGAAGCTGCTCATAGCACTGGATGATGTACGGATTGCCGCAGGACTTGATGATAAGCTGATGGAATGGCATGTCGGTGTCGCGCATCCCGTCGATGTCGCGCTTTATAACGCTGTCCTTGAACGCGTCCGCCAGCGCGGCAAGCTCACGCAGGGTGTCGTCGTCCACAACGTGGGCGCAGATGGAGGCCGCCTCGCTCTCTATCGCGGTGCGTACTCGATACAGGCTTATCATGTCGTTCAGGTTCAGCTCCAGCACGAAGCTGCCGGTCTGGCCGGGGTGCTGCACGACGAAGCCTATCTCCGTCAGCTTGCCGATGGCCTCCGCCACAGGAGTGCGCGAAATGCCAAGCGAGGCCGCGATCTGGTTGACGTTCAGCTTCGTGCCGGGGTTTATCTTGAGATTGATTATATCGTCATACAGAAGCTGTGCCACAAGGTCGCGCAGCTTTGCATCCGGGTTCTCGTTCATTATCTGCTTGAGTCGAAATTGCTCCATAAGTGCCGTTCCTCCGAGGAAAAGTCAGTTGTATAAGGAAAATATACACCCGCGCCGTATCAAAGTCAACGCAAAAGCAAAATTCCCGCGAGGGAAAAGGCGTACAGGTGCAGTGGATATATCCAGTAAAAGCCGCGCGCACGCGGGCCGCGGCGGCCGGAATAGAAAAGCACCGGCAGCACGGCAAGCATTGCGAACAGCATAAGCTGCACGTAGTGCATCCTCACATAGTATTCAGCGAAGCACCACAGCAGCATCACCGCCGCCTGTGCCGCCCGTGAGCGCCGCGTAAGGTAAAGCCCGAGGATGAGCGCCACGCCGAAAAGGCCGTAGTCCGCCCGCGCGTGCACCAGCGCCGCCGCGGCCACGGCGGCAAGGAGGACGGCCCAGCGCCGCACATCCTTGTAAGCGCCATCCGTCGAAAGCCCCTTGAGCGCGCCTATCAGCGCAAGCGACACGCCAAGCGTGTAGAACACGTTCAGCCCGTCGCCGAGTATGACAAGGCCAAAGGCCTCAAGCTGCACATAGGGCAGGATGAGCGCGGCGCACAGCCACAGCAGCGACGCATCGACCCGCCACGCGCACACGCACCACAGATACACGAGCACGACGAACGCGACGAGTGCCGCCGCAGCCGGGGAGACGGACATAAGCTCCGCTGTGGGCGCGGCGGAAAACAGCGGTGCGCGGTAGTTTTCGGGCGTGAAGGCGAGGGAGTACGCCGGTTGGGAAACAAGGGCGAATATGACCAGCCGCGAGAGGTACCGCTTCATGTCGGAGGTCTTTTCGCAGCCGTTCACAATTAGAAAGGCGAAAAGCACGAAGGCCGGCCTGCCGATGGAGCGCAGCAGCATATACATGTCTCCGCGCGTCCTGCCGGCAAGCATGAGTATATAGCCCGCGTGGTCCGTCAGCATGGACAGCATGGCAATAAGCTTTATCGTGAATGCACTCATCATTGCACCGCCTGAGCATCCCTATATACCGAAAAAGCGGCCAGAGGCCGCTTTTCCAGTATGAAAGGAAAATAGAAGAAAAAAGTGTGAAAAACTGATTATTTGAATAGCTATCTGCAATTACTTGCGGTAGTTGCCGCGCCGGTCGTCGTAATCGCCGCCGTCATCACCGGCGCCGTCATCACCGGCGTCGTCATAATCGTCGTAATACTGCGAGGCTCTCTTTTCGCTGCCCTTGCTCTTGCCGCCGACGTTTTTCAGCAGGAAGAACACGCCCACGCCGATTGCCGCGGCCGCAAGCACCATCGCAATCACCGGCCCTATAATGGCCGAGCCGACGCTGCTGCTCTTGTCAGCCTCCGGACTGGGGGAGGGGGATGCGACAGGGGAGGTATAGGTCACTTCGACGGGCGAGGAGTATATGACCTTGCTCGTATGCGTGCCGTCGGTGGACCATACGCCCACGTAGTAATACTTGCTGCCGGATATGGTGTCGGGCACGTAGGTGGCGCTCTGCGCGCCGCCTATCGCGGTGCCGTTGGCGTTGCTGTTGGTGTCGTTGCGGTACCACTGATATTTAAGCTCCGTGCCGTCACCCGCGCCGGTCGCGCCGACAGACAGCGTTGTGGTCTGCCCCTCGGAGAGGGTAGCCCCGGCGGGCTGGGTGACGATAGTGGGCGTCACGACGGTGTTGCTGGTGTCGCCGGTGTTGGGCCTGTTAGTGACGGAGGGAGAGGCGGAAGCGCCGGGTGTATAGGTCGTGGAGGGCTTCTGCGTGGTGGTGGGATTCGTCGTCGTGCTGCCGGAGGTGTGCGAGGAGGATGCACCGCGCACGCGGATTATCGCGCCCGTGGTGAACACGCTGGTCTTGCCGTCCGCGCCGACGAATTTGCATTCCACGCTCCACTCATTCATGCTGGCGGGAATGTTGCTGAGCACGAGCGTATCCGTATCCAGGCCGGAGACGCGCAGCCCGCTGAAATAGCTGGGCGCGTCCTTGGCAAAGACGGTCTTTGTGGTGTCCTTGCTGACGATGCGCCACACATGGCTGGCCGCGTTGTCAGCGCGCGCCACGAACGTGGCGGAGCCGCCGACATCAACGGTCTCGCCGGTGGGGTTCTTCGTCACCTTGAGCTGGCCGCCGTTATAGGACACGGAGACGACGTTGGAATAAACGATAGAGCTGTTCTGCGTGCCGTTCGTGGCCATGACGCCGACGAAGTAGTACACGGTGCTGTTGTACACGGGGGGAACGTAGGTGCTGGCGTTCGCGCCGCTGATCTGCTTTGCGCCCGAACCGTTGGCGTTCATGCTGTAGAACCACTGATAAGCAAGCTGCACGCCGTTGCCGAGGTTGGCACAGGTTGCCGTGACGGAAAGCGTCGTGGACTGGCCGCTTGCAAGGCTGACGGAGCTGGGCTGCTTGGTGATGACGGGCGTCGTCACACCGGCGGGAGTCGCCGTCGGCACGGGGATGACCGTGGGGATGGGCGTGGGCGCCGGAGTGGGCGTGGCGCTGACGACATAGACGTTGCACACGCTGGAGCTTGCCGTCACAGGAACGCCGTTGACAGAACCCGAGGCGACGCACCATATGGCGTCATTGGCCTTGGCCAGGAACTGTATGCTGGGCGAGCTCGTCTGCGCGACGGTGCCGCTCTGCGAGTACCACTGATAGGTGATGGCGGGGGAGTCGGCGTTCGCCGTCGTATACGAGGCGGAAACGGAAAGCGTATAATATTTGCCGGCTTCGCAGGTCATCTGGGTGGTAAGGTCGTTTGTGATGATGATGCCGCCGTCCGCGCTGGCCGTGGCCGACATGGAAAATGCAAGCGCCATGACGAGAGCCAGCGTCAAAATAACACGTAAGTATCTCTTTTTCATTTTGAGTGTCCTCCCAAAAGGTTACATAACATTATACAGTATAAAATCAGATTTTGCAACAGCAAAAACCCTCTTTCACAGAAAAGCGCAAATCTTCAACGTTTTTTAATAATTTGCGCCATAAACGAGACGGTGCGCGCGGCGGAAAACGCTTGACATAACTGCAAACGGCCTTTCCGCGTCTGCCTCTGCTGATATAGACGCGGAATAATCAAAAAAGTTGCATCGGGTTTCAAAAAAATTAAAATGGCACTTTGTGTGGTCAATGAAGTGAAAGGCAGCGTTGGAGGACAATTGAGAATGTGGCATAAAAAAGGCCGCTCTCTGATGACTGGATGAGCCAGTGTACATAGAAGGCGGCCTTTAATACAATTTTGGATTCAACCAACAGAGTTCATTGAGAATAGCCCATGCTGACATTTGTGCCAAAAAGTGTATTTTACATGTAATACCCTACGCAGAATTTAAGATTCGTTTGCGGAGATTTCTGTATCAGTGGCATCCCTCTGTGATGAAAACAGAGGAATATTATTAATGGGCTTGCCTGCGGCATCTAAATAAACCCAAATTATAGTATATTCTTTACCAACTGCATTTCCAATATTGGTAATGTAATCTTCGAGCAAAGCCTGTGCTCTCTGCTGTGCAGCGGATAGAAGCGCATGATCGCCGGATGCACTCTCCTCTAACTGGCGTTGAGCTTCAGTAAACGCCTTTACTTCATCTTCGGCAGTTATAGCAACAGAATCCTTATCCATGATATATGAATCTTCGGTGAGCGATGAGGAATCAACTTTGCACGATAGCACTTTTGCTTCAGGAATTGTAATTGTAACTTGAGTATCGTCTACTTCCATGTTTACCAAAGAAGCATCGATACCTAACCGTACAATACCGCTGTACTCAATCCAGAAGTGCTTATCCTTTTGCCACCAAAGAACTCCGGATACGCCTTCTTCCTTGAACTTTGCTACATTGTGATAATAGCAGTCCATTACTGCTAATTCGCAAATCGACTTCATTTGCGAGACATTTGGACGCATTTTGACCGGAACTTCTGCTTTTCCACAACCGGCGCATACCAGCAATGTGACCACAACGAGAATCAGAGCCAATACTTTTTTCACTCTCGCATCCCTCCCTTATTCAACGTGCAGTGTATAGCCTATATCCATCTGTTCAATAATCGGGCTGATTAGGGCTGTTATGATATTCACAGCGTTTTGGTGTGCAAGCTCAAGAATTTCTACCTGATTTTCGCTTTCATTTTTTACATCATCTTCGCACGCCCTATATGCTGTCGAAGATATTGTTGCAGTGTCGGCTTTCTTGTTGTAGAAGATGAAATCCATAGAAGAAATATCGACAATGATATCTGTAATATGGACATCCGGAAGTTTCACGCGAATTACCATTGAGGTGTCGTCCAAGGAAATATCAATTTTTTCAATATCAATACCGGCTTTTACCTGCGCATTATAAGATACATAATACTCAATTTTGTCGGGCGTCTTTTCGTTTTTTACTTCCGCGACGCCATTGTATACAGCGGTGAATGTGGATAACTCGCTGACATTGATGATCTTTTCTAAGGTCTGCACGGTAATTACTTCAATTGAATTATCATTGGTTTGCTTTGGCAGAAATAGAAACAAAATAATCACAACAACGACTATACCAAATAAAATAGCTATATAGATTTTCGGATTTGAAACCTTCTTTGTCTGTGCTCCGCCTGTCTGTGCTATACCATTCACTTTTCGTTTCTCCTTTAATGAATTGGGCATCGTATGTGCCATAAAACAGCATGTAAATTTTGCGACATATACCGAGTCAAATTCAACGTGTGATTTCTCGAAAAACTAACTATATTATACAGATTGATGTCGAATATTTCAACAGGCAAAGTGCCACTGCGGGGCTTTGGAATTATCTTGAAAGTGCAAATTCTTGTGTATCTGACGCAGTGTACCTGACGCAGAACAGAGACAGGTAGCTTCTTGGAATGCGCGGACATGCTTAGGTGCTTGGCAACGTATTGAGACATGTAAAGCATCAAAAATATATACTATAGCATAGTTTTGCAATAGGAATCACGTCTGCCTAACGAAAAACTACACTGCTATATAAAAATACGACGCCCGGAAAACCGGGCGTCTGGAAGAAAGATATGAAGAAAAGTATTCGTATATATTCGCTCGCGGGGCTTATGCCGCGGCCTCACAGCCGCTGAGCAGCAGCGCACAGCTTATCCCGTCCAGCTCGTCGCCGTCGGTGTCGGGCACGCTGTCAAAGCCGTCGATCTCGCCGGTGGCACAGCTGACATAGAAGTTATATTTCATCCAGTCGCTGCGGGCCGAGATCTCCCAGTAGCCGCCGGAGAGGCGCACGGCAAGGATGCGAAGTTCCTCCGCGCCGACGTCGATGTATGAGCACGCGGCCTCAACGGCGTCGCGCCAATTCATATTTGCAGTATTATTATTCATTATCATTGTCATACTCCTTTCTTGCCCCTGCGTGTCAGGGGTGCGCAGGACTTGATCCTGCTCCGCTGTTGGTTTCCTCTTCGTATGGCTGTATAATACACGTCATTTTTAAGAAGAAAATTAATAGGATTATGACAGAATATAAATAATAATTAAACAATTAATGAAGTTTGACTGTTATAAGTCAAACACGGCGCATCAGCCGAGCTCCTTCGTGCGCTCATACGCGGCCTCGACCGCGGCGATGCACCCGGCGCGCAGACCCGCCTTTTCAAGCGCGTACACGCCCGCGA
>URPU01000084.1 GCA_900549865.1 uncultured Eubacteriales bacterium | reverse complement strand
CCATTGTCTTTCACGTTGTTTAGCCCCTTTTCAACGATCTCGGCAACATATTTTGATAATACTTTAGACGCTTCCGCGCTATCAATAGGCGCAGTTTGAGAGAGCTTGTCCGTTACGGAAAGTTCTGCATCCAGACCCTTATTTATGATTTGCTCGTAAAGTCCGTTGTGTAGCATAAGTATCTCCTATTATCAACTCGATACATTTGTTAGCTTACCCACTAAGGCTAATTCGTTTTCTCTGTCTTCTAGAAGGGTGTATAGGCATTGTTCAATTGCAAAACAGAACGGTTGCGATTTTCTATTCTCTGGCGTATACAGCTTTGTAATTTTTGTTCCGATATCATCTATTGGATTTTTCAGATGACTATCTGATATCAATTCAAATAGGTCTTAAATCGTATTTATTTTTCTTTATGTATCCTTTTCAGCAATTCACCGTGCCTTCCTCGGTTGGCTCATTTGTTCCATGTTCGCCGTGAACGGCACAGGCACTGATAGATTTTCCCCTGCGTCAGTCGGTTCCGGTGCAGATGTCCGCAAGGCGGCTGAGGAAGCCGTTGATGTCGCTTATCTCCCACGCGAGCACGCCGTCGCCGTTCAGCCCCTTGGGATAGATGAGCTGCGCGCCGCTGCCGGACTTTTTCATGTCATAGAAATCCTTAAGCTTCGCCACGGGGCTGTCCTCATCCCAGTTATCCAGCGGAACGATATCCGTCGTGCCGATGTCCAATATGGCCTGACACTTTTCATAATTATACGACCTGCGCCCCTCATCGTCGGTCACGGCCCCCTCCACGAAGTAGCCGATGTCGTCATAATGCGAATTCTCGCTGCCGTAGTACTGCTCTATAAGATAGCCGTCGCGCCGCTGATTGGCCGCGTTCGCCACAACGAACATCGCCGTGGTCTCCTCCTGCACGGCAAGCTCGCCGCCGGAAATCGCATACAGGCGCAGCACCTGATCAACATAGCCGTTCTCATCGACGTAGGAATACCACGACGCGAGGCGCTGTATGCCGTCATCGTCATAGCTCCAGCGCTCTGCCCCGGTCTCAGGCTTCAAGTCGTCAGCGGCATAATACGTCTGCGTAAAGCAGTTGGAAAGCGCGCCGTCCGCCCAGTCCCACAGCTCCTCCGTTAGGCTGTACAGGTCGCCGCCCTCGGCGTCCTTGCCGCTGGGCTGGATATAGTACAGATACAGCTCGTCAAGCCCGTCGCCGTCAAAGTCGAGAAGCTGCGCATAGGCAAGCCCCTGCCCCGCCGTCTGCGACGTGCACACGCCAAAGCGGCCGGTATAGTCGGTTATAACGCCCATGTACGCCTGCGCGCACTCGCTGGATATTTGGCGTTTTTCTGCCGCGGGGGCATCCGCGCCGTATATGACCTCCGCCTCGCCGCGGTGCATGAGGCCGCCCAGCCCGGAGCCGTCGCCGGACAGCAGCCCGCGCAGCGCGAACGCGCCCACGACAAGGCCGATGATGACGAGCGCCGCGGCAAACAGCAGCGTGGGGTTGGTCTTACGCGGCTCATACGTCCGGCGCTTTTCAGCCGCGGGCGCTTCCGCAGGGGGCGCTTTGCGGTACGGCGCGCGCCCCTCTTCATCCGGCGCCTTACGCATTTCGCCGGCATCGCGCGTTTCCTTTTCCGGTCGGCGCTGTGTGCCGCGCGGCGGGCGCGCGTCATAGCCTGTTGTCACGCGAAGCCCGGATTCGTAGCCGCAGCGCTGCGCAATGGCGCTGCCGATGCTGAGCGTGATGGACGGGGAGAGCACCGTGTCCGATTGAAGATCGACCAGCGCGTTTTTAAGCTCCGTCGGCGTGATACCGGAGGCGGAGGCCGTGTCGCGGCAGACGCACAGGCGCTTTTCCGCACTGTCAAGGCTGCCCTCGACCATGGCTTCACCGCAGCGCATTATGGAGCCGATCTGCGAAAGCGACATATCATCACAATAGCGCAGCAGCACCGCGGTGCGCTCCATATCCGGCATGGTCTCGAGCTTTCTGCCTACGAAGCGCTCGATATCCGCCCGCGCGGAGGCGCGGTCAAGGCCGGACTCATCCCCCGCCGCTTCATCGCTTTTAACGCCCTGTGCGGCGGCGCGCTTTTTAAGGCGGCTGAAGCAGATATTGCCGGCGATGGCGCACAGCCAAATATCCGCCGTGGACGGCGTTTTCAGCTTTTCAAGGCTCCTGAACGCCGCGATATACGCATCCTGCACTGCATCCCACGCGGCCTCCTCGCTTTGCAGGATAGTTTTTGCATGAAAATACATGCTGTCCTTGGTCGCAAGAAACACCGCCTCATACGCGCGCGTTTCCCCGCCGAGCACCCGCTCCACCAGAGCGGCCAGATTCCTCTCGTCCACCGTATATTCACTCCCCATCCAGTCGAAAAAACATGATTTTTCAATAGTATACCATAGGCGCGGCGCAACATACAAGCGCCGCGGGCGCAAAATTAAGGCGGTTTTCCGCCCGGTTTTCCCGGCGCTGTGCCGAATTTCGCGTGCGGCGGAGAAGGCGCGGAACTTTTCCGCGCGGCGCGGCGTCTATACATCAGAATTGTGATGGGATTTACATAATTCCCTCTTCCATTTTCGCATCGGATGATGTATAATAATTTTGCCAGCGGCTGATAGCCGCCGGCTGGTAAGTTTCTACTGGAGGCCACATATATGAACAAAACCGTAAAAATCCTGCTGGTCATACTGTGCGTCGTATGTCTCGGCGTGTTTCTTTTCAGCGGCTACAAGCTTTTTTCAAAGCTGAGCGAGTATAAGGCCGCGCAGAAGTCCTATGAAAAAATGAGCGAACAGTACGTCACGGCGGAGACGCCCGCCGCCACGACCTCCCCCGTCAGCGAGGCGGACACGTCGGATGAGGAGAAGGAGACCTCCCCCATCACCGTCGATTTCACGCAGCTTCTCGCCACGAATGAGGACGTCTGCGGCTGGCTGTACAGCAAGGACACCGTCATAAACTACCCCGTCGCGCAGGGCGAGGACAACAACGAGTACCTGCACCACCTGCTTGACGGCACATACAACTCCAGCGGCACGCTGTTCCTCGACTGCGAGTGCGGGCCGGAGTTCTCCGGCGCAAACAGCATCATATACGGCCACAACATGAAGGACGGCTCGATGTTCAACTCGCTGCACAGCTACTCCGATCAGGCGTATTATGACGCACACCCGGTGATGTACCTCAACACGCCCAAGCAGAATTACAAGATCGAAATATTCAGCGCGTACATATGCAGCTACGACTCTGACACGTACACGCTCTCCTTTGCAAGCGCGGAGGAGTACGCAGCGTGGGTGGCAAAGATGAAGTCGCAGTCCACGTTCACCTCTGACACGGAAGTGACGGTGGATGACCGCGTTATCACGCTTTCCACCTGCACGTATGAGTACGACAACGCGAGATTCGTCGTGCAGGGCAAGCTCGTTCCGCTGGCAGGCTGATAACCAAGAATTTAAGACTGTGCCGGAATACAGGCGTATTTCGGCGCAGTCTTAATGCGTTATTACACTTATATATAATTTTTCTTGAAAGGGAGAGAAAATATATGCGTATTGTCACTGTAAGCCGTGAATTCGGCAGCGGCGGGCGCGAGGTCGGCAAGCGTCTGGCGGACGAGCTGGGCATGAAATATTACGACCGCGAGATCATCACCGCCATCGCAAACGAGGCCGAGATGGACGCCGGATATGTGGAGCACGTGCTGGAGAACAGCCTGCACTACAGCTACCCCATCACCTTCTCGCACACGCTGTCGCTCAACTGCTTCCTCAACAGCACCGCCCCGCAGCTTCTGGGCATCCAGCACAAGATAATCCGGGGGCTGGCCGAAAAGGATGAGGACTTCGTCATCGTCGGCCGCGGCGCGGACGCGATACTTGAGGACTACAAGCCCTTCCGCGTGTTCGTCTATGCAGAGATGGACGCGAAGATGGCGCGCTGCCGCAGCCGCGCCCCGGCGGATGAGCATCTGACCGACCGCGAGCTTGAGCGCAAGATACGCCAGATAGATAAAAACAGGGCCGACAATCACGATCTTATCGCCTCGACCCGCTGGGGCGAGATAGGCGCTTACGACCTGTGCGTGAACACCACGAACGTCGTGATAAAGGACATAGTTATCCCGCTGGCAGAGTACGCGCGGCACTACTTCTCCGAGAGAGACGCGGCAAAGGAATAACGTAATAATATAATAGTGAATATGTGAAAGTCCGGAGGCGGTGCCTCCGGACTTTCACATATTCTCCGCGCGTGGTCATGCGCCGCGGGATATTTTTCTGTTCTTTTCCGGGCAGAAGGTTTTCAGATAGGAAAGAATCTCCTCATCGTGCCCCTGCATCTGGCGGCGCGGGAGCAGAAAGGCCTTTGTGGGCGAGACATAGAGGTACAGCGCGCGGCGCGTCCACACGGCGAGAAGGAGCGTGCCCCACTCCACCGACATGCGCTTACCGTCGGTGTTTATATGGATGGCGTCAGGGGCAAAGGTATAGATAGACTTGTGCGAGTTTGCCGCCGTTATTCGCGCCTGCGCAAGATACTTGAGCGGCGTGGCAACGGGGTTGAGAAGCGCGACCGCAATGAGGACTATCAGCACCCACACGCTCACCCTGTCTTTAATAAGCACGGCAAGCAGAATGAGAAAGGCGCTGAACAGAAGCCGCGCCGCGCCCAAGGTGGACGCGAAGGTATTATACATCTGAAAGCCAAATATATCCGCGGCGCTGGTCTCCGCCGCAACGGATACTGTTTCGGGCTTATTATTTTCCGTATAAATCACCACCGACAATATAATCAAGAAACCACAGACAGCCGGAGAGTCAGCTGTCTGTGGTTTTTAACCGGCGTTTTAACGACCGGTCAGGTCACGACTCAGTGAATGAGCAGGTTGGGCAGCCATGTGACAATGCCCGGAACGAACGTGACGAGCAGCAGCGCGATGATCAGGGGGACGTAGAACGGCAGGATAGCCTTTATCATCCTATCCAGCGATATACGCGCCACCTTCGCGGTCGCATACAGGCACATGCCGACAGGCGGCGTGAGCAGACCGATCATAAGGTTGAGAACGATCATAACACCAAGGTGCAGAAGGTCGATGCCAAGGGCGTTCGCCATCGGGGCGAGGATCGGCACAAGGATTATGAGCGCGGCATTCGTCTCCATGAACATGCCGATGACGAGGAAGAACACGTTGAGCAGGAGCAGAATGACGATCTTATTCTCGGTGAAGGCAAAAATCATGTTCATGAACAGAGTGGGGAGCTGCGTGCGTGTGAGCAGGTAGCCATACAGCGAGGAGGCGCAGACGATGAACATGATGCTGGCGGTCTCCTTCGCGGTGTCGCGGATTATCCCGGCGAGATCCTTCCATGTGATCTCGCGGTATATGAACATAGTGAGGAAGAACGCGTAGAGGGAGGCGACAGCCGCGCCCTCGGTGGGCGTGAACACACCGGAGAGGATGCCGCCGATGAGTATGATAGGCGTGAGCAGGGGGAAGAAGGCATCCTTGAAGTCATGCCAGAGCTCCTTGCCCTTGGGGAACTTGCGGCAGGGGTAGTGGCGCTTGACAGCAAAGACGTAGACCATGATGCTCAGGCAGATGCCGACGAGCAGACCGGGGAGAACGCCGCCGATGAGGAGCTTCGCAATGGAGATGCCGCCCGCGGAGACGCCGAAAACTATCAGGGGAATGCTGGGAGGGATGATGGGGCCTATCGTGGACGAGGCCGCGGTGATGGCGGCGGAGAAGTCCGTGTCGAAGCCCTCTTCCTCCATGGCCTTTATCTCAATAGTGCCGAGGCCGGCCGCGTCGGCAACGGCGGAGCCGCTCATGCCGGCGAAAACTATACTGGCAAGCACGTTGGCATGGCCCAGACCGCCGGGAATCCAGCCGATGAGGGTGTTGCAGAAGCGGAAGATACGCGTGGTTATGGAGCCGGTATTCATCAGCTTGCCCGCGAGAAGGAAGAACGGGATGGCAAGAAGCGTGAAGTTATTGGCCGAGAACGCAAGCTTCGTGGCGACCATGTCCAGCGGAACATTGCCGAAGCCGCGGGTTATGACGAGCACGAGCAGGGAAACAAGGCCGATCGCATACGGCGCGCCGTAGCCCAGAAGGAACAGCAGCACAAGACCTATAAGAAAAACAGCAATGATCATGCCTCATCCTCCTTTTTTTCGCCGGTGCGCAGCGCGTGGAAATACTTGACCATGTAGTAAACCTGATACACTATCATCAGCGGGAGGCTGATGATCATGGGGATGAAAAATATACGCATGGAGACCGTCGGAAGCGCGCCGAGCGTGCTGTTCGTCGTGCCATAGGCAATGAAGCTTCCGACAAGGACAAGAATATTAAAGAAAATAGATGTCACAGACACTATGATTTCCCAAACGTTATAAAGCTTCGAGGGAAGCTTTTCTATGAGCATGGTGGTGCGGATCTCGCTGTTCTCCTTCTCAACGAGAATGAGACCGAAGAAAACAACGTAGATATAGAGGGCACGCATGAGCTCTTCAGTCCAGGGTGCATTTATATGGAACACAAATCTGAAGAAAACCTGCAAAATGCCGAGTATGGAGACCATTGACACCGAGGCGATGGATGCGAACGAGCCGATTGCGCCGATGATCTTGTCTGCTTTATTCCACAAAGACTTTTCCTCCCTTGCCGTGAATATAACAATCTCTGATGGGACTCTGCGGCTTTTACGCCGCGGAGTCCCAATGGTATTCAAATTACGAAATTACTAAATCAGCCTTCGAGACCAAGCTGAGCATAAACTGCCGCCTTTGCCTCGGGAGCCAGAGTATCGGCGCACTCCTTGATGCTGTCCATAGCCGCTTCCTTCCAGAGCTCGGTATCGACCTCGACAATGGTGTGGCCCTCTGCGACCATCTTCTCGATTATCGCATCCTGACGCTCCATGAGACCGTCGTTGCACTCCTTGAGGGCCTCTGCGGCGCACTCATCGAATGCCTTCTGGTACTCTTCGGGCAGGCTGTCATAGAAGTCGCTGTTCACAGTCCAGGTGTAGAAGGTGTTGATGTGGCTGGTGAGCATGGTGTAGGACTGGACCTCGCACAGACCTGCGGCGTAGTAAGTCTCGATGGGGTTCTCCTGCGCGTCAACAACGTGGGTCTGGAGAGCGGTGAAGATCTCGGACCAGTTGACAGGAGTGGTCATTGCGCCGAGAGCGCCCCAAACCTTGAGGTAGAATGTAGTCTCGGGAACACGCAGCTTGACGTCCTTGAGGTCAGCGGGAGTCTCGATGGCCTTGTTGGCGGTGAGCTGGCGGGGTGCGCGGTACTCACGGCCAACAATGTACATGTTGCCCTGCTCCTTGACGATGGGGTCAACGATGTCGGAGATGGAATCCCAGTAAGCAACAGCGGAGTCAATGTCGCTGAAAACAAAGGGGATGGAGGTGGCGTTGTAGTCCTGGAGGAGCTGGCTGAGGAAAACGTCGCCGAAGAGGACGAACTGAACCTCGTTGCTCTTTATCTGGGTGAGGTTCTCCTGCTCGGTGCCGAGGGAGGCGCCGGCGAAGACCTTGACCTGCACGTGGCCGTCGGTGCGCTCATTGAGCAGGTCGGCGAAGTGCTGAACAGTCAGATCCTCAATGCCGCCGGCAGTGGTGTGCAGGGCGGCGACGCACTCATAGACCTTGCCGTCGTCGGCGGCTGCGGGGGCAGCGTCACCGGAGGCGGCGGGCTGGGTGGAGGCGGTGCTGCTCTGGCCGCATGCGCACAGGGAAAGTGCCATTGCGAGGACCAGGATCGCAGAGATCAGAATTTTGCTGGCTTTCATCTTTTTTCTCCTTTTATTTGTGTTCTGTATTACAAGAGGCAAATTCGCCCTTGTATATAATAGTATTTGCGCCTTCGCAGGGAATTTTATCGCAATGATCACGCTTTCATGAGGATCTTTATTGCGAATTCGCTCTTCTCATTGAGAATTTTGAAGGCAGCGGCCGCGTCGTCAAGCGGCATGACATGGGTGATTATGCCGGATATCTCTTCCCCTCTGGTGCGAAGGAACTCGACCGAGGTGTCGAAATCCGCCATGGTATAGTTGAATGAACCGAGTATATTCAGCTCTTTGAAAACGATGGGATAGGACACAAAGGTGCTCGGCTCCGTTATCATTGCGACGAACATGATAGTTCCGCCGGGGCGGCACATATCCATGGCCTGCTCCAGTATATCCGGCCCGCCGGCGGCGACAAGCACCGTCTCACAGCCGAGTTCACCGAAATGCTCCTTCACCGCGGAAACGCCGTCGGTCTTGAGGACGTTCACGGTCTTTGCGGCGCCAAGCTTGCGCGCAAGCTCAAGGTTTTCATCAAGGATATCCGTGATGAGGATATTCTTAAAGCCGTATGCGGTTGCAATTGCCAGAAGCAGCAGACCTATAGTTCCCGCGCCGACGATGACAAGATTTTCGTCATGCCCGGCGGGCACGCGCGACATAAGGTGCGTTGCGACGGAAAGCGGCTCCGTCAGCGCGCCCAGCTTGAGCGGAACATCGCCCAGAGGGCAGATGACCTTCGCCGGGGCAACGACATAGTCCGCAAAGGTTCCGAGACCGTGCCATCCGGGAGTGGAGGGCATGATGCGGTGCTCGCACAGGTGCTCCTTCCCGCTGAGGCAGGCCCGGCATTTTCCGCAGTTTATCTGCGGCATGACGGCGACGGGCTGGCCAAGCGTGAGGCCCTTGACGGCGCTGCCCATCTTGCAGATGGTTCCGGACACCTCATGGCCAAGCATGACCGGTGGCTTGCGGAAGGCGTGCTTCCCATGGAAAGCATGAAGGTCTGAGCCGCAGATCCCGGTATAAGCAACCTTTACAAGCACTTCATCCTCGCCTATTTCCGGAACCGGAATATCCCGTATTCCTATTTTGTACGGTTCCTCGGCATATACAGCTCGCATATTGATTTCCTTTCTGTATGCAGTATCGAAACATACTCTGATTTTCAAACATACTACATACTATGTTTCACTTGTAAAAAACACGGCACTCAATCGTATGAACCTGTTATAACAGACCCTTAAGCTCAAGTGCCTTTTTATTATCCGCAGCGTGTCGCTGCATCCTACGTCCTACGTTAACAAGATGTTAACATTGATTCTTAAGAAAGTAAATTGTTACTTGCTACAATCTTGGCAGACTCACATTGTTCACTTTCGCCAAATCGATTCCATCAAAATCCAAGTTTCGTGCATTTATTTCGCGTTAAGAAACTCGTTTTCATCATACGGAATATGTTAAATATTGTAGAATGAGCCATAGTGCAGGTGGTGCGTAGGCCAATCCCCCAGTCACGGTCATACGTAAAGTATGCCCGCGACAGCCCCCTTTGCAAGGGGGCCATGATGAAGCGGAGAATGAACTGCACACAGTTGGTCTGACGGTGCATAGAGGAGAAGCGCGTTTGCCCTAGTTCGGTGATGCGCACGACAAATCCGCGGCGTACCCTTGCCTCCCTTGAAAAGGGAGGTGGCGAAAATTCCCAGAATTTTTGCCGGTGGGATTCTGTTGCTGAAGGGAAAGCCTATTCCCGACTGTGACGGAACAAAACCACAGCCAGATGTTGCCGTTGTACAGCCAATCCCTCGGTAGTGTCAAGAGTTATGCGCAAATTTAATTGCAGACTCCGGCCGAATGAGGTCAGCCGGCAATAGAGGCGTCTTCCAAAGCCG
>URPU01000083.1 GCA_900549865.1 uncultured Eubacteriales bacterium | reverse complement strand
CGAGCCCACGTCGCAGCCGCCAAAGTATTTCATTATGTACGCCTCCAAAAATTATGATTTAATTTTAGTAAACCTGATCAATACTCATACTTGGGCTTGTCCATCTCATACGGAGAAGCCAGCATATCCTTGCGCTCCATATTGTCATAGTGCTTCTTGAGGAACGGCTCAACAACATTGAAGAGAAGCTTGCCGTCGAGGTCGAAGAAGAACACCGCGAACAGCGCCGCGTTTGCCACGAGCGCGATGCCGATCAGCTTGCCGAGGAGCTTGCCGAGCTTGCAGCCGCAGGGTTTCTTGCAATTGCATTTTTTCATGTTACTTCCTCCTAATTACCAAGTCATGGAGTCGTCAAAGTCAAGCAGAGACGGATCCAGCGGCTCTTCATGCATGACGGTGGTCATGTAGTCGTTGATGATGCGGCGGATCTCCATTCTGGAGACGGTGCGGCTGTCGGGCAGCGCGTGCGGCATCCAGATGGCGGGGATGTTCCTGTCGCGGAACTCATCCTCGAACAGGCCGTGCAGACCCTGCGCGCCCTTGCACTGGAGCTGGTCGTACATCATGACCATGTCGCAGTTGAACTTCTCTTTGTACTCCCACAGCTCGAAGAAGTGCTTCATGCCGCCGACTGCCATGCGGCGCATGGGCGCCCACATGTGGTACTGTGCCATATCCTCGAGGCAGTGCTCGTAGGAATCGGTGCGGATGGTCATATCGAACATGAGAGAGTCCATGTTGATGATGACGTTGAGGCCCCAGCAGTTGTAGGCCCAGGTGCACCAGTTGGAGTAGTAAAGCGGCGCGCAGGACCACGCGATCATGCGGTGCGTCGTCTTGGGGAAGGAGTTGATCTTCTTCTCAACGCACTTGTTGAGGATCTTGCGGACCTTGCTGTCAACAAAGTGCCAGATGGGCAGATCGCCGTACTGGGACTGATAGATGCGGTAGAGCGCCTGTGCAACGCCGTTGACGGGGTAGTAGTTGGTGTGCGCGGCGACTTCCCACTTCTCCCACTCGAACTCCTGAAGCTTGTTCTGGGATTCGATACGCTCCTTGAGGACGTCCCAGTTGAAGGGAACGCCGGTCTGATCCTCGATGAACTTCCAGCACTCCTCGATCTCGGCCATGCAGTGCTTCTTGACCAGAGGATCGTCGAAGAGCATGGGCATGGGCAGGGCGAACAGGGGCTTGTCAAAGAACCAGTCCTGAAGGACGGAGGTGGCGACGGAGGCGTCGCAGGCCTCGTTGCAGGTGATGACCATGGGGGCGTAATCGGGCATATCGTCGAGAACGAACAGACCGGACTCCGCCTGGCACATCGGGCAGGGGTCGCCGGGCAGGCCGATGGACTGCACCGCGTCGATGTAGTTGAGAACGGTGTGGGAGTTGACGTGGCAGGTGACGAAGTAGGGGATCATCTCCAGCGGCACGTTCTGGAACTTGTCGGACCAGGGGTAGAAGATGCCGCCCCAGACGGTCTCATTGTGGGCGATGGTGTGATAGTAGGTGTCGTTCTTCTTGCCGCCGCGCAGCTTTGCGTCAGCAGAGAACATGCGCATGAACTGCACGATGGTGGCGTTGACCATGCCGCGGTAATGCCACGCAGAGGCCTTCAGCGCCTCGCCGCGCATACCCTCCATGCCGCGGTCGAACCAGTGCAGCACGGGCAGGTAGGTCTGGCCGACCCAACGGTAGCGCCACACGCCCTTGGCGAAGTTGACGAGGCCGCCGTACTTCATCACGTCCGTGACCATGTGGATGTAGTTGTAAAGCCAGATGTTGTAGAAGTAGTACATGGTGTCCTTGACACCGCGCCACTCTCTGTGCTTGTAAAGGCCGGTCTTATCCTCGCGGATGTCGCCGAGGCGGCGCTCACCGTGGGGCTTGCCGTACCAGAAATCTTTTGCGAGCTTCTTGTAGTCGATATTCTTCTTCGCCATCTTACTTGCCCTCCTGGATCTTCTTGATCTCGATGCTCTCGACAAAGGCCTGGAAGCGGGTGCGCAGCTGGCCGGAGGCGGAGTTTATGTATTCCTTCTCTATCGAGCACACGGGCAGGCCGAAGTCGCGCGGCAGAACAACGGTGTCGATAACGCGCTCATAGCTCCAGTACTCGCAGAACTTGTTGGAGGCGACGATAACGCCGTCGGCCTTGTACTCCTTCGCCAGATCCGCGATGCGCTTTTTCCTGAGACGCATGGTGTCCTGCGGCATGAAGCGCGGGCAGTTGGAGGTGTCGAGGTAGTGGCGGGCGATAGCGTCGAGCGGCGCCTGTCCTTCCTTGACGGTGATGGGGATGCGGTTTTCCACAGCGCCGTAGCAGTAGCGGTCCACAACGACCTCTGCGCCGCAGCTCTCGATGAGCTTGGTGAAGTCGGGGTCGTCGTTCTCCGAGCCGGCCAGAACGACCTTGCAGCGGAACGGCCACTTTGCGTCGGGCTCACGCGTCTTGAGCTCTTCCGCGGTCTCTCTGAGGTAGGGGAGGATGAGATCCTTCGGGCAGACCTGAGAGACGAGCTGGATGACGTGGAATTCATAGCCGGTGATGGTGGGGTTATCAAGCTTGCGGTAGTCGCCGATCTCATTGATGAGGCGGCAGACCTCGTTGTGGCGCTCGATAGTCTTCATCAGCGCCTCGTCGGAGGTGTCGATGCCGAGCTTCTCATGCAGCGGCTCGAGCACGTGCGCGCGGAGCTGCTCACGGAAGTGGGCGTAGCTGTTCTCATTGTTCTTGAACGGAACGTCGGAGAATTCGCAGAAGAAATTGTCGTTGTTGATGATGCGCATGTCCTTGACGGAGTCAAGGTGCTTCTGCTGGAGATGCTCCTGGAAGCGGCAGGTGCCGGTGCACGTCTCCGTCGCCATCTGAGCGTCGAGGAAGTTGAAGCCGCCCTCAAGAGCCCTTTCCAGAAGGCTTCTTGCGTAGTGGCAGACACGCGAGGACATGTAGTAGGTCGCAATGTCGGGGGAAGTGCAGCGCGGCGCACGCAGACGAACTGCGAAGCAGCCGGGCAGGTCGAGAAGAACTTCAGGCATGAAATAGCAGGTGTAACCTATAGCGTACTTGCCGTCGGCCTTGGCCTTCTGGACAAGCTCGTTGTTGGCTTCCTGAAGCAGATCCTCAAAGTAGATAAGATGCTTGAGATCTTTCACAGATAACCCTCCATATTAAGTTTCCATTTTTGGGCGCAAAAACGCCCACCCTTGCATACATTATTTTAACAAAACGTCACATAATTGTCAATCGAGATTTCGGCAAAAGCCCCCAATTGGGGGCTTTTTTTCACGAAAATTGTTATACAATTTAACCATACTTGTCTAAACAGGCGCAGATTCGACAAATTTTTGTATCTCTTCCCTGCTTTTGGAGGCGCGGCCCTGTATCATCTCGCTGCTTCCGCCGCCGCGTCCGCCGATGCCGGCATTTATATCGCGCGCCATCGCGCGCAGGTCGAGCGCGCGGCTGCCGATGATGTATCTGTAGCCCTCTTTGTCGCTGCCGGAGAAGGCCGCGGCGTAGCCCGTGCATTTTTCGCAGAGGAGATTGACGAGCTCACGCAGGGCGATATCGTCAAGAACGTCGTCAAAAACGCAGATGTTCCCCCCGCGCGCGGCGAAGGAGGCGGCGCGCATACGGGCGTTTGCCATGCCGAGGGCGGCGATGCGCTCCTTAAGCTGCTGCTGCGCGTCGAGAAGGCGGGAAACGGCGGCGGCGGTATCCTCGCGCCTGGCGCTTGTAAGGCGGGAGACGTCCGTGACGTTTTTCTGCATCACGCGCACGGCGTCCAGCGCGTCCATCCCGCACACGAGAGAAACGCGCACCCCGCCGCGGTGACGCACGCAGTCGAGGAGCTTTATAAAGCCGATCTCCCCCGTATGCGCGACGTGCGGCGCGCAGCAGGCGCAGCGGTCAACGCCCGGTATCTCCACGATGCGGACGTTTTCCGTCAGATCAAGCTTGCTGCGGTACTCAAGGGCGGCAAGCTCCGCCGGGGCGGGGAACCACGTTTTGACCGGCAGGTCCGCGCGCACGGTCTCGTTGGCGCGGTGCTCGACCTCCATAAGCTCATCCCAGGTAAGCTCGCGGCTGAGGTCGATGGTCATGAACTCCGTGCCCATGTGGAAGCCGACGTTATCCGCACCGTACAGCGCGTGGATGTGGCCGGAGACGACATGCTCGCCGGAGTGGTTCTGCATACGCCGCAGGCGCTGCTCATAGTCCAGTGCGCACTCGTACTCCCGCCCCGGCTCAAGCGGGGCGGCGGTATAGTGCCATACCTCGCCGCCGCGCTCATGCACGTCGAGAACGCGCACCTGTCCGATGCTGCCGGTGTCGGCAAGCTGGCCGCCGCCCTCGGGGAAGAAGGCTGTCCTGTCCAGCGTCACGGCATAGCGGCCGCCAGTATCGCGGCAGGCGGTGCACACCGCGGTGAAGCGGTGCATGTGGCTGTCGATATAATAAAGCTTTTCTGTCATAGGGGCGTCCTCAATACAGCACGCGCACGCGCAGCACGTCGCTCATGGCGCGGATGGCGTCCGCGACCTCTTCATTTATCGTGCCGCCGAGATCGACGATGGTGTAGGCGTACTCCCCGCGGGGCTTGTTGATCATGTGCTCAACGTTGATGTTCCTGTCGCTGATGAAGTCGAGGATGCGCGTGATCATGCGGGGAACGTTGCGGTGGATGACGCACAGCCTGCACACGCCCATGCGCGACAGCGACGCGTTGGGGAGGTTGACGGAGTTTCTGATATTGCCGTTGAGAAGGTAATCGTACAGCTCCCGCGCGGCCATGTCGGCACAGCGGTCCTCACTTTCGGGCGTGACCGCGCCGAGGTGGGGCATGGCGATGACATTGGGGGCCTTGAGGATGGTCTCATTCGGAAAGTCGGTGACGTATTTTGCGACCTGCCCGCTTTCAAGCGCGGCGGTCATGTCCTCGTCGTCCACGACCTCGGCGCGCGACTCGTTCACTATCCGCACGCCGGGGCGCATTCTGGCAAAGGCGGCGGCGTTGAGCATATGGTGGGTCTCGGCGGTATAGGGAACGTTGATGCTTATATAATCGGCCTTGGCGTAGATATCCTCTATGCTCTCGCAGCGGATGACCTCACGGGAGAGCTGCCACGCGGCCTCGACGGACATGAACGGGTCGTGCCCGTAAACCGTCATGCCAAGCTCCAGCGCCATATTTGCGACCAGCGCGCCGACAGCGCCCAGACCGATGACGCCCAGGTTCTTGCCGAGAAGCTCCGGCCCGGAAAAGGCGGACTTGCCCTTCTCCACGAGCTTGGGTATCTCCGCCCCGCGCCCGGCGATGGTCCTGACCCAGTCTATCGCGCCGAGCACGTCGCGCGAGGCCATGACGAGCGAGCACAGCTCCTGCTCCTTGACGGCCTGTGCGTTCGCGCCGGGGCTGTTGAAAACGACGATGCCCATTTCGGCGCACTTTTCGATCGGAATGTTGTTGTAGCCCGCGCCGGCGCGCGCGATGCCGAGGAGACTTTCGTCAAATTTATACTCGTGCAGGTCCGCCGAGCGGATGAGCATCCCGTCGGGCGCTTCAATATCCGCGCCGACGGCGCAGCCGAGCTTTTCAAGCGCCTCCAGACCGACGGGGGAAATGGAATTCATGGTCTTTATCTTAAACATGTTCCAGCTCAAACTCCTTCATATATTCAGCGAGGGCGCGCACGCCCTCCATAGGCATGGCGTTATACAGCGACGCGCGCATACCGCCCGTGAGGCGGTGGCCCTTGACGTTGACAAGGCCGCGCGCCGCCGCGCCCTTGACGAATTCCGCGTCCAGCGCCTTGTCCGGCGTGCGGAAGGTGACGTTCATATCACTTCTGGAGCCGTGCTGCGCGTGCGGGATGTAGAGGCGGCTGTTGTCGAGAATATCGTATATGAGTTGGGCGCGCTCACGCTTGCGCGCGGACATGGCTTCAACGCCGCCCTGCTCCTCAAGCCAGTCGAGCATGAGGGAGAGCATGTATATGCACCAGCAGGGGGGAGTGTTAAGCATGGAGTCATGCGCGATAAGCGTCTTATAGCCCATGACCTCGGGCGTGAGGGGCAGCTCATGCCCGGCGAGGGCCTTATCAATGATGACGACCGTCAGCCCTGCGGGGGCCATATTCTTCTGCGCCCCGGCGTAAATGAGGCCGTAGCGCGCCACGTCCACGGGCTTTGAAAGGATGTCGGAGGACATGTCGCACACCAGCGGCGCGGAGGTCTCGGGCACGTACTGCCATTCCGTGCCGTATATGGTGTTGTTGGCGCAGTAGTAGAAATACTCCGCGTCCGGGCTGAGCGAAAGCTCGCTCTGCACGGGGATGCGGTCGTGCCCCGTGGCGGAGCTGTCCGCGGCGATATGCACGCGGCCGTATTTCTCCGCCTCCTTCGCGGCCTTGCCGGAGAAGCTGCCCGTCACGGCATAGTCGGCCGTGCCGCCGCGGATGAGGTTCATGGGGATGGCGGCGAACTGAAGCGTAGCCCCGCCCTGAAGAAAGAGTATTTCATGACTGTCCGGCACGCTGAGAGCGGCCTTGAGCTTCGCCTTCGCGCCGTCGAAGATCTCCTGAAACGCGGCGCTGCGGTGACTCATCTCCATCACGGACATGCCGCTTCCGCGGTAATTGAGTATCTCCGCCCCGGCGCGGGCAAGCACGCCCTCCGGCATGACGGAGGGACCGGCCGAGAAGTTGTATATCCTGTCGCCCATATAAGCGCACCTCCAATGGCTTTCTATACCCTCGGTTGACAAGGACACACACGGTTTTGACGGGCATAAAAACATCCATACATCCTCAAAGGCCTTGCCAATACACAAAGTATTCCCTGCGGCCTTTTCGTCGTCTGGCCGCTTTTCTGCCACGGCAAAACTGCTTTGCACCTGACAGCGATGGATTTTCGAGTGATTTTTGGCTTTTGAGACGCAGATGTGTCGTAACCCATCAAGGCGAAAAGCACGACTCACCTCACAAACTCCGAGCAAAGCCCAGCGAAGCGGGTTTGCGAGGAAAAAGTAAGAAGGAGAGAGCATAATGGAGTTTTCACCGCAAGGTGGAAACGGAATGGCGCGAACTTCTTCTGACGCGTCAGGCGTGTATGCTCTTGTCAACCGAGGGTAATGTCTGTGTCTATATAGTATTCAAAGTATTCAAAAATGTGTTTACGCGTCCGCGCCGGTGAGCTCGCCAGTCAGCACGCCGCCGTCCGTGCCCGTGATGAGGATGTTCAGCGTCCTGCCGCGAAGCTTCTCGCCGCGCGCGCGCACAAGGACGTAAGTGTCGCTGTGGCCGGTGAAGAATTCCCCGTCCTGCGTCTCGAAAAGCACGGGAAGCGTCTGCCCCACGCAGGAGGCGAGGAAGGCGGCCTTCATCTCCTCCGCGACGGCCTTCGCCTCACGGGCGCGGCGCTCCTTCACGGCGCGGGAGCACTGCTGCGGCATCTTGTCGGCGGGCGTGCCGGGGCGGCGGGAGTAGGGGAAGATATGCATGTCGGAAAAGCCGCAGCGGCGGATGAACTCCAGCGTGGCGGCGTGGTCCTCCTCCGTCTCGCCGGGGAAGCCCGTGATAAGGTCGCAGGTCAGGCCGCAGCCGGGGAAGTATTCGCGCAGAAGCTCCACGGCGCGGTAAAAGCGCGCGGTGTCGTATTTGCGGTTCATGTTTTTGAGCGTTCTGTCGCAGCCGGATTGAAGCGAGAGGTGGAAGTGCCGGCACAGCCTGTGCGTCCCGGCCAGACGGCGGCAGAAGTCCTCGCTTATGACGGTCGGCTCGAGAGAGCCGAGGCGGATGCGCATGTCCGGCGCGGCGGCGGCGCAGGCGGTGATAACGTCGGCAAGGCCGGGACGGCCCGGAAGATCGACGCCGTAGGAGGCGACCTCTATCCCCGTCAGCACGAGCTCTTTGAACCCCTCGGCGTCGATGCGCGCCGTTTCGCGCGCGGCGTCCTCAACGGGGAGGCTGCACAGCCGCCCGCGGGTATAGGGGATGATGCAGTAGGTGCAGAAGTTCACGCAGCCGTCCTGTATTTTCAGCATGGCGCGCGTCCTGCCGGAGACCGCGCCCGCAGGCAGGCGCTCCAGCTCACGGCGCTTGAAGGGCTCGTCTATATCGCGGCAGCCCTCGCCGCTCTCCACGGCCTTTTCCACGGCCTCGACCAGCTTCGCCCTGTCGGACGCGCCGAAGATGACCTTCGCGCCGAGGCTTTCCGCTTCGCCCGGCTCAAGCTGGGAATAGCAGCCGCACACGGCCAGCACCGCGCCGGGGTTCTCGTCGCGCAGGCGGCGGATGAGCTGGCGGGATTTGCGCCCGCTCTCGGCAGTGACGGCGCAGGTATTGACGATGACGGCGTCGGCAAGCTCGCCGGGGGCGGCGCTTTCATGCCCGCGCTCATGCAATATGGTCTCCATCGCCTGCGTCTCATACTGGTTGACCTTACAGCCGAGAGTGGATATAATATACTTCATGCGAAACTCCTGACATATTTATAGATAAAGAAGTGTGAATCATGGAACATTATCTCGATAACTCCGCCACGACGAAGGTCTGCCCGGAGGCCGCGCAGGCCGCGCTTGCGGCAATGACGGAATGCTACGGCAATCCAAGCTCCACGCACACGCGCGGGCGCGAGGCGAAGAAGCTGCTGGATACGGCGCGCGGACAGGCCGCCGCAGCGCTGGGATGCCGTCCGGGAGAGGTGGTTTTCACCTCCTGCGGCTCAGAAAGCGACAACTGGGCGCTTCTCTCCGGGGCGGAGGCCATGGCGCGGAAGGGCCGGCACATAATCTCCTCATCCGTGGAGCATGACGCCGTGCGCAAGACCCTTGAGGAGCTGCGCCGCCGCGGCTTTGATGTGACGGAGCTCAAGCCCGACGGCACGGGGGCGATAAGCCCGCAGGCCGTGATGGAAGCCCTCCGTGAAGATACTATACTCGTTTCTTTGATGCTGGTCAATAACGAAACCGGAGCCGTGACCGATATTTCGGCAATATCGGGGGAATTGAGGCGCGCGGGCAGCGCCGCGCTTGTGCATACTGACGCGGTGCAGGCCTTCATGAAGCTGCCGTTCAGCCCGAAAAGCCTCGGCGCGGACATGATAAGCGTCAGCGGGCACAAGATACACGCGCCCAAGGGCATAGGCGCGCTGTACGTCAGAGACGGGCTTCGCCTGCGGCCGTATATAATGGGCGGCGCGCAGGAGGGCGGCCGCCGCGCCGGAACGGAGGCCATGCCGGCGATCGCGGCCTTCGGCGCGGCATGTGACGCCGCGCGCGCGGACATGGCGGGGAACATCGCGCGCATGGCCGCCTTCAAGCGCGAGATAGTCGAAAGGCTTGGCGCGGCGATACCGGAATTCACGTGGCTGGATACGCCCGCGCCGCATATACTCAGTATTTCCCTGCCCGGCTGGCGCAGTGAGGTGCTCATGAACTTCCTTGAGGCGCGCGAGGTGTACGTATCAAAAAGCTCCGCCTGCAAGAAGGGCGGGCGGAGTCATGTGCTGGAGGCCATCGGCATGAAGCCCGCGGCCATAGACGGCGCGCTGCGCATCGGGCTTTCGCGCCTGACGGTGCAGGAGAATATCGACGCGCTGTGTGAGGGGCTTATTGCAGCGCACGGCAGCCTCGCCCACAGGTGAGACTGCCGTGATAGACGTGATAGGATGCTACCGCATCATGGCCCCCTTGCAAAGGGGGCTTAGACTGTCGAAAAAGTGGCCTTGCCACTTTTTCGAGAAAGGCTTCGCTGCGTTCTGCGCCTCTGTTGTCCGCTGACAGCGGACAATTCGGCGCTCACTCCGCGCAAAGTGTTTTCTGCCACGCACATGTCG
>URPU01000082.1 GCA_900549865.1 uncultured Eubacteriales bacterium | reverse complement strand
TATGGGCGTTCTTTCTGCCCGTCAAAACCGTGTGTGTCCTTGTCAACCGAGGGTATTTTATAAAAAATATGCGCTTTCTGTTGCAATTTCGCCATGCAGGTGTTAAAATTCAGTTTTGTGTTGAAAATTAATGTATTATTATCTGAATCTGAGGGCGGCATGACATTCCCGCCCGTGCAAGGGAGCGCATTCATATGGATAAACTCAGAAACGTTGCAATAATCGCCCACGTTGACCACGGCAAGACCACGCTTGTTGACGAGATGCTCAAGCAGTCGGGCGTTTACCGCGAAAATCAGGAGATCGTGGAGCGCGTGATGGACTCCAACGACCTTGAACGTGAGCGCGGCATCACCATCATGGCCAAGAACACCGCCGTGTGGTACGGCGACACGAAGATCAATATAGTTGACACTCCGGGCCACGCCGACTTCGGCGGCGAGGTGGAGCGTATCCTCAAGATGGTCAACGGCGTTATACTGCTGGTGGACGCGGCGGAAGGCCCCATGCCGCAGACGCGCTTCGTGCTCAGCCGCGCGCTGGAGCTTGGACACCGCGTCATTGTCGTCATCAACAAGATAGACCGCCCCGACCAGCGCATACATGAGGTCATCGACGAGGTGCTGGAGCTTCTCATGGACCTCAACGCCACCGACGAGCAGCTCGATTCCCCGATGCTGTTCTGCTCCGGCAGGAACGGCACGGCCAGCTATTCGCCCGACGTGCCCGGCACGGATCTTGAGCCGCTTTTCAAAACCATCCTTGAGTACATCCCCGCCCCCGAGATGGACGAGGACGCCCCGTTCCAGATGCTCGTCAGCAGCATTGACTACAACGAATACGTCGGGCGCATCGCCATCGGGCGTATCGAGCGCGGCCGCATCACGCAGAACGACGAGATCGATGTGTGCAACTTCCACACGCCGGATCAGCCCCCTGTCAGGGCAAAGGCCGTCTCGCTGTACGAGTTTGACGGGCTCAACCGCGTGCCCGTGACCACGGCCGGGGCCGGCAACATCATCGCCATGAGCGGCATCGGCGACGTCACCATCGGCGACACCGTCTGCGCCCGCGGCGCGGCGGAGGCGCTGCCCTTCGTCAAGATCGGCGCACCGACTCTGGAAATGACCTTCTCCGTCAACGACAGCCCCTTCGCCGGGCGCGAGGGCAAGTTCGTCACCTCCCGCCAGATACGCGACCGCCTTATGCGCGAAACGCTGAAGGACGTCTCCCTGCGTGTGACCGACGTGCCCGACAGCACGGACAGCTTCAACGTCGCAGGGCGCGGTGAGATGAGCCTTTCCATCCTCATCGAGACCATGCGCCGCGAGGGCTATGAGTTTCAGGTCTCCCCCCCGCGCGTGCTGTATCAGGAGATAGACGGCAAGAAGTGCGAGCCGATAGAGCGCGTCGTGGTGGACGTGCCGAGTGAATACATGGGCGCAGTGATGGAAAAGCTCGGCGCGCGCAAGGGCGAGTTCATCGAAATGACGCCCGTCGGCAGCCGCGTAAAGCTTGAATTCCTCGTTCCGTCGCGCGGCCTGTTCGGCTACAGGAACGAATTCCTCACCGACACGAAGGGCGAGGGCATCCTTGCCAGCGTGTTTGAGCGGTACGAGCCGTTCAAGGGCGAGATATCCCGCCGCTCCACCGGCTCCCTCATCGCGTGGGAGACGGGCGAGGCCGTGGCATACGGCATATGGAACGCGCAGGATCGCGGCGCGATGTTCATCACTCCCGGCACGAAGGTCTACGGCGGCATGGTCGTCGGCGTGTGCCCCAAGAGCGACGACGTGCCCGTGAACGTCTGCCGCACCAAGCACCTGACGAACACCCGCGCCTCCGGCTCGGACGAGGCGCTGCGCCTTGTTCCGCCCAAGCAGCTCAGTCTGGAGCAGTGCCTTGAGTTCCTCGCGGACGACGAGCTTCTTGAGGTCACGCCCAAGTCTCTCCGCCTGCGCAAGCGCATCCTTGACCACAGCCTGAGAATGAAAAACGTCATGAAGAACAGATAAGCTTATCTGTCGTTCTTTTCGCCGTGACGCTTGACATTTTGCTTGAAATGTGATAAAAACACTGTTGCGTGTAGCCAAATACCTGTGTATTGGACGCAAAGCGTACTGCCTCTTCCGGGGCGGTACGCTTTTATTTTTATGGAAGAGGTATTGAAATGATCAAAAGCAAAAAGCAAGGTGTAGTTTTCGGGCTTATCATGTCCTACGCGATGGCGATAGGCATGGAGGTCTACAATGTGGCGATAAAACAGGGCGGGCTTGACAGCATGACAAATTCGGTGTTCCCCGCCGCGCTGAAGGAGGCGGCATACATGGGTCTTATCGTTTTTGTTTTCTCCAATCTCTGGGGCAACCGGGCGGGCGCGGCCTTTGCGGCGCGTGTATGCAGCATAGAGCGTGACAATGCATATTTCTGCCGCCTCATGCGTCAGGCGGGAACTGTGGCCGTAATGTGCCCGACAATGAGCCTTGTGGCGTCAGTGCTTTTCAGCATCGTGCTCTCCGGCGCCCCTGTGACGCAGCTTCCGGCAATATGGGTCGGAACTGTGCTTAAAAACTTCCCGATAGCCTTTTTCTGGAATATGTTTGCCGCCGCTCCGTTCACTCACTGGCTTTTCGGCAAACTTTTCCCCTGAAAGGCCGCAGGATATGTGCGGTCTTTTCACGCACATTATTTTCGCTGAAACTGATGTGCGGCTGTCGCGCATTTTCTCTCTTGACAGGCGCATAATTATGCGCTATACTGCATTCAAAGCTGATATATATGCTTCCCTCACCACCGGGCGGGGGGTAATGCGGAGGGTCCGGCGTGCCATGCGGCACTCCGCCGCGCCGCAATAGGGCATCTGCCCTGAGTCGTAGGTATTCCGGCCAATGGCCGGATAAGATTCAGGCGCAGACGCCCTTTTAAATTTTTATTGGAGGGTTACGTACATGAAGATCAAAGCCTTTGCCGTGGAAGAGTGGATGAACAAGTATGAGGACGGCGCAAAGTACAACATCGCCGAGACCTGCGTTGACTCCGTCTCCCTTGATGAGCTTTTTGTCCTGACGGGGGAGGACAAGCAGGCGTTTCTCGACGCGTTCTGCGCAAAGCGCCTCACCTACGGCGATATTTTCGGCCGGCCGGAATTCAAAAGCGGCGTGTGCAAGCTTTACAAGACCGTGCAGCCCGGCGACATCGTGCCGACTCACGGCGCGGCTGGGGCGAACCACCACGTTTTCTGCTCGCTCATAAGTCCGGGCGACAGGGTCATCAGCATCATGCCCACCTATCAGCAGCTATACTCCATCCCCGAATCCATCGGCGCGGAGCTTGCCGTCATGCATCTGAAGCAGGAGAACGGCTACCTCGTCGATCTGGATGAGCTGCGCGCCCTCGTGACGCCGGAGACGAAGATGATATGCATCAACAACCCCAACAACCCCACCGGCGCGCTCATGAGCGGAGAGCGCCTGCGCGCCATCGTCGATATCGCGCGCTCCGTCGGGGCCTACGTTCTCTGCGACGAGGTCTACCGCCACCTCACCCAGCAGGACGAGTGGTGCGAATCGATCGCCGACATATATGAAAAGGGCATATCCGTCAGCAGCATGTCCAAGGTGTTCTCGTTAGCCGGGCTGCGTCTGGGCTGGATAGCCTGCCGCGACAAGGCCGCCGTTGTGGCCTTCCTCTCCCACAGGGATTATAACCTGATAAGCTGCGGCATGTTCGACGAGGCCGTGGCAGCGCTGGCGCTGCGGCACAGCGATGTGATGCTTGCCCGCAACAGGGGGATAGTCCGCGATAACCTTGCCATCCTCGACGAGTGGATAAAGGCGCACCCGCATTTTTATTACACGAAGCCGCAGGCCGGCACCACCGCGCTGGTGTACTACGATTACGATATCCCCTCCTATGAGTTCTGCACGCGCATGTACCACTCCGCCGGGGCCTTCGTCACGCCGGGCGACTGCTTTGAGCAGCCGAAGAGCATGCGCATCGGCTACGCCTGCGACGCGGACACTCTGCGCGCCGGGCTTGCCGCCATGGCGGAGTTCGCGGAGACGCTTTGATAGCTCCATAATATAAAAAAATCCTGCACTGTCCGGAATACCGGGGATGCAGAATGCCTATTTCAATATCTGGGCATACCAAATTGGGATAATATGATTATACCGATTTGGTATTCTCATGTCAAGAAAAATGAAGGATGAAGGCGGTGGGAGGCATAAAGAACAGACTTCGTGAGCTGCGCGAGGGGCGGAATTATACCCAGCTCAAGGTCGCGCTGGATCTGAACCTTTCACAGAACAGCATAAGCCGCTATGAGACCGGCAGCCGTGAAGCGGGGTATGAGCTTCTTATCCGCTTCGCTGATTACTTCGGCGTGTCCATCGACTACATCCTCTGCCGCACGGACGACCCGAGGCCGTATAAATAATTCCCGCAATTCCCGCGCCCGCGCGCCGCAAAAATTCTTGACATTATACCGGGGCGATGGTATTATACATGAGTATGCGCCCGCACTCTCAGCTTCGGGGTCATGCCGCCGCTGCGGTCGCCTTTCCGCCCGAAGCCTGGATGCAGGGTATAGTAATCATTTGAAAGGGGTATAACCACTATGATCACCAAAGAAGTCAAGACCCAGGTCATCGCCGACAACGCCACCCATGAGGGCGACACCGGCTCTCCCGAAGTCCAGATCGCCATTCTCTCCCAGCGCATCCGTGAGCTGACCGAGCACCTCAAGAAGCACCCCAACGACGACCACAGCCGTCTGGGCATGTACAAGATGGTCGGTAAGCGCCGCCGTCTGCTGGACTACCTTGCGAAGAAGGACATTGAGCGCTACCGCGCTATCATCGCCAAGCTGAACATCCGTAAGTGATTGCGCCTTGGCGTCTGAGGACTATGAAGGTTTTTTGTATGGAGACAATTTAATATTGTCTCCATATATTTTCCCGTCAGTTATGTTGTCGTAAACCCTGCACTTTCCCGATGTTTTAGTATTTGGACGGCGGCGTGCGCGCCGCGCCGGGGTCCAAGTGCTAAGCATTGGGAAGTGCCGAAAATAAAAAGGAGAAAGCAAATGATAATCACCCAGAAGCAGTTCCCCAACTACAAGAAGTATGAGATCATGTACGAGGGCCGCCCCCTGTCCATGGAGGTCGGCAAGATGGCGGAGCTGTGCAACGCCGCCGTGCTCGTCAAATACGGTGAGACGACCGTGCTCGTCACCTGCACCGCCTCCGCCCGCCCCAAGGACGGCATCGATTACTTCCCCCTCTCCGTTGACTTCAACGAGAAGCTTTACGCCGTCGGCCGCATCCCCGGCAGCTTCATGCGCCGCGAGGGTAAGCCCAGCCTGCCCGCAGTTCTGGCCTCCCGCCTTATCGACCGCCCCATGCGCCCCCTCTTCCCCTCCGACCTGCGCAATGACGTCGTCATCGCCTGCGAGGTGCTGAGTGTTGACCGCGACTGCTCCCCGGAGATCACCGCGATGATCGGCGCTTCCGCCGCCGTATCCATTTCCGATGTTCCCTTCAACGGCCCCATCGCCGGTATCGTGCTCGGCTGGGACGGGGAGAAGTTCCTCTTCAACCCCACACAGGAGGAGCGCCACAACGGCAACCGCATGATCACCACCATCGCCGCCACTCACAAGAAGATAGTCATGATCGAGTCTGAGGCCGATCAGGTCCCGGACGACGTGATGTACGAGGGTATCGTGCAGGCGCATGAGCATCTTCAGCCCGTCCTCGACCTCATTGACAAGATGGTCGCCGAGGTCGGCAAGCCGAAGTTCGAGTATGAGCACGCCGCATTCGATCAGGCCCTGTTTGACGAGCTGGTCGAGAAGGAGTTCGAGTCCATGGAATACTGCATGGACACCGACGACAAGAACGTGCGCGAGGCGCGCGTGAACGACTGGGTCTCCATGGTCGAGGAAAAGTACAGCGAGGAGCACCCCGACATGATGCAGTATATGGACGAGATCCTTTACAAGCTGCAGAAGAAGGTCGTGAAGAAGTGGCTGCTTGCCGGCAAGCGTGTTGACGGCCGCCAGATGAATGAGATCCGCCCCCTCGGCGCAGAGGTCGGCGTTATCCCCGTGGTGCACGGCTCCGGCCTGTTCACCCGCGGCCAGACGCAGGTGCTCTCCATCGCCACTCTCGCCCCGCTCAGCGAGTGCCAGAAGCTCGACACCATCTGGGAAGAGACCGAGAAGCGCTTCATGCACCACTACAATATGCCCTCCTACTCCACTGGCGAGGCGCGTGCCAGCCGCAGCACCGGCCGCCGTGAATACGGCCACGGCGCTCTCGTGGAGAAGGCGCTTGAGTGCGTCATCCCCGAGGTCGAGGACTTCCCCTACGCCATCCGCGTCGTCAGCGAGGTCCTTTCCTCCAACGGCTCCACCTCTCAGGGCTCCATCTGCGGCACAACGCTTGCGCTCATGGACGCCGGTGTGCCCATCAAGGCCCCCGTTGCCGGTATCTCCTGCGGCCTTATCCAGGACGGCGACGATTTCACCACGTTCATAGACATTCAAGGCGTTGAGGACTTCCACGGCGAGATGGACTTCAAGGTGGCCGGCACCAAGCAGGGCATCACCGCCATCCAGATGGACCTCAAGAACGACGGCCTCAAGCATGAGATCGTCAAGGAAGCCTTCGCAATGACCAAGGAAGCCCGCTTCCAGATCCTCGACGCGATAATGCTCAAGGCCATTGCTGAGCCGCGCCGTGAGCTTGCCAAGAGCGCGCCCAAGATGATTCAGATGAAGATCAACCCCGACAAGATCCGCGAGGTCATCGGCTCCGGCGGCAAGGTCATCCAGAAGATCACCGCCGACACCGGCTGCAAGATCGACATCAACGACGACGGCAACATCTTCATCGCCAGCTCCGATATCGAGGCCTGCCGCGCCGCGCGCAAGACCATCGAGGATATCGTGTTTGAGCCGGAGATCGGCGCCCTCTACTACGGCCGCGTCTCCAACATCCGCTCCGACTTCGGCGCGTGGGTCGAGCTCGCCCCCGGCAAGGACGGCCTCGTCAAGATCAAGGATCTTGAGTTCAAGCGCACCGAGAAGGTCGAGGACGTGCTGAAGATAGGCGACATGACCTGGGTCAAGGTCATGAACGTCGGCCCCAAGGGCATCGACCTCAGCCGCAAGGACGCGCTCAAGGAGCGCGGCGAGGCGTAATATAAACGCGCACAGCCTTTAACATTTAAAACTATTGCCCCTCCGGATTTTCATCCGGAGGGGCATTGTCATATGCGGTATTTTGCTTATTCGGCCTGCTCTCAGCTTTCCGCGGGGGCGGGCCGTTTTTTCTTCCGCCGAAACAGCAGATATGCCCCCGCGGCGGCTATGATAGCCGCGCCGCCTATGGCGGGCCACAGGTACTCTGTCCGCTCCGCCTCGTCCTGATAGCGGTGGGAAAATATGATGGCGTAGTCTATCGCCAGCGCAAGCTGCATTATCACGGCGATGGAGTTCGTGATGGACGATATCTCGCCCAGCCAGAAGTTTGTGCCCATGTTCAGCAGCGCCGCCACGGAGAATACCACAAGGAATATGACCACCTCGAAATAGCTGCGCGACGTGAACAGCAGCACGCCCACTATCACCAGCGCCGCCAGCGCCACAACGCCCACCATCTGCCCGGCGATCTCCGCTATCATGTTCTGTCCTATCTCCGTGGAGATATAGGTGTCGAACTGCGCCGTCATCGCCCGTATGGCGTCCATGTCCGCCTCCGCGCGCGTTTTTTCAGTGCCCTGCCGCGCTTTCTATCTCCTGTAATTCAAAGCGGTACTTCTGCCCGGCGTCCGGGTATTTTTCGCGGTCCACTTCACTGAGGAACATCTCCTTCGGCCTTATCCACAGCCCGCCGTCGCCGTACAGCTTGCGGTATACGACGTACTCCTCCCCGCTCTCCGAGCTTCTCGCCACGTCCTCGACGAGGTAATAGTCGCCCTTGAAATGCCTGTATACGCGTTTGAGCTTCAGCTCCTGCATGTTTTCATCCGCCTTTCTCATCTGTCATGCGCGCCAGGTGCCCAGCCCGGCAGTGGCAGGCGCTGCATCGCGCCGAACACCTTCGTTTTCATGTCCGGGTACTCCCCGCACATGCTCTTCAACAGCTGCTTTATTTCATAGCGCTTGCTGGTCTTGTCCTGCGGGCACGGGTTTTCCACGATGGGCAGCTCCAGCGCCGCGGCAAGGTTTGCGATGCGCTGCTCCCCGGCGTATATCAGCGGGCGTATCTGCGTCACGCCGGAGCGGTCAAGATACGTCACAGGCTGAAAGCAGCTCAGCCGCCCTTCAAAAAGCAGGCTCATCATGAAGGTCTCCACCGCGTCGTCAAAATGGTGCCCGAGGGCGAGCTTGTTCATGCCCCGCTCCCTGAGGGTGTTGTTCAGCGCGCCGCGGCGCATCTTCGCGCACAGTGCGCATGGGTTATCCTCCTGCCGCACGTCGAACACGACCTCCTTGATGTCCGTTTTCACGCAGGTGTATTCTATCCCGCGCTCCTCGCAGAAGCGCTTCACCGGCGTGAAATCCATCCCCTCGAAGCCCAGCTCTATCGTTATCGCGCCCAGCTCGAAGCGCTTGGGGTAATAGCTTTGAAGCTGCCGCAGCGCCGCGAGCAGCAGCATGCTGTCCTTCCCGCCGGACACGCCCACGGCGACTCTGTCGCCCTCGTTTATCATGCCGTAATCGTCAACTGCGCGCCTTACGCAGCCGGTGAAATCATTCAGTGCTTTTATGTCCATTTTCCGCCCTCAAAAAATCAAAAATCCGTTTCAAGCTTTCCGGCGCTTTTGCGAGTATTTCAAAGCTTTTGCGAGATTTGAAAATCAGAATTAAATTTGGTGTTGACAGGGTAAAATGCTTGTGGTATAAAGATAAAGCGCGTCTGGGGATATTTAATGATATTCTACTTGCGCGCCCCTGAAATGTCAAAACATTTATTCTATATGGAGGCACAGATATGTCTACTACTATGGCAACCAAGGAATCCGTTACCCGTAAGTGGTACATCCTTGATGCAGCCGGCAAGCCCATGGGCAAGACCGCTGCCCTCGCCGCTGACCTTCTCCGCGGCAAGCTCAAGACCGATTACACCCCTCACGTTGACTGCGGCGACTACGTCATCATCATCAACGCGAAGGACGCCGTCCTCACCGGCAAGAAACTGGAGCAGAAGTACTACCGCACTCACTCCGGTTATCCCGGCGGCCTGAAGGAGACCCAGTATAAGACCCTTATGGAGAAGAAGCCCGAGCTGGCAATGCGTCTGGCCGTGCGCGGCATGCTCCAGAAGAACACCATCGCCGAGTGGCAGCTCAAGCGTCTGCGCATCTTCGCCGGCGCGGAGCACGACCATGAGGCCCAGAAGCCCGAAGTTTGGGATCGCTAAGAGGAGGTAAGAGAATATGGCAACCTATAAGTGCAAGAAGCCCTATATGTACGGCACCGGACGCAGAAAGTCCTCCGTCGCACGCGTTCACCTCATCCCCAACGGCAGCGGCGTTATCACCATCAACGGCCGCGATATAGACGATTACTTCGGTCTTGACACCCTCAAGCTGATCGTCCGTCAGCCCCTGGTCACCACCGGCACCGTCGGCAAGGTCGATATAGAGGCCACCGTCTGCGGCGGCGGCGTTTCCGGTCAGGCCGGCGCCATCCGTCACGGCATCGCCCGCGCGCTGCTCCTCGTCGATGAGAACTACCGCTCCGCCCTCAAGGCCGCCGGCTTCCTGACCCGCGACCCGAGAATGAAAGAGCGTAAGAAGTACGGTCTCAAAGCAGCTCGTCGCGCTCCGCAGTTCAGCAAGCGAT
>URPU01000081.1 GCA_900549865.1 uncultured Eubacteriales bacterium | reverse complement strand
ACCCGTTGGGGCAGAAGGTATCAACTTGTGGTACGCCACAAATCCGACGGCACCGTGGCGGTCTTGGCATGGACGCCTTCCTCCTTTGTTTTCGGTATATACCGATTATAATACACCGGACAGAAAAAAGCAATATTCTTTTCAAAAGCCGCTGCAATTTCTGTCCACATGTGGAGCTGGTTGATATTCGGAGTCGAATGCTACATGTAAGCCATGATCGTATTGTCAGATTACGCGAAGCGGAAGTTTTTCAGCATGGCCGTCTCCCCGGTGTTCTCCACGCCGCCGCGCAGCGACAGCATATCGAGCTTTGACGCGCGCAGGCCCATCTCCCGGCGCGCATCGTCGGATATGGCGTCGAACTCCGCCGCGGTGTAATCGCCGGTTATCCTGCCGCCGCGCATATACACATAGCGGTCGGCAAGGCCGTGCAGGTAATATAAGCGGTGCTCCGACAGGACGACGGTCTTGCCGAGGGACTTCATATAGGCGATGACGGCGCGAAGCTCCAGCACGGAGTCGGCGTCAAGGTTCGACGACGGTTCATCCAGCACGAACACGCGCGGCTCCATCATGAAAGCGCCGCCGCAGGCGATCTTCTGCTTTTCCCCGCCGGAGAGGCCGAAGATACTGCGGCCAAGCAGCCCTTCGAGATGCAGCGCGGTAGTCGTTTTCTCCAAACGGCGCAGTATCTCCGGCGCGGGTATGCCGAGGTTTTCACAGCACTACCTCCAGAATCAATTAGTTAGATTTATTTAACCGGCGTGTATTTTATCAGCCGCGCCGCCCGCCGTCTACCGCCCCGTGACATTTTGGCTCCAATTCGACAGCGGATTTAAAGACACAGTGAAAGGTCGTATACAGCACATGAACACCGCAGAGATAATAGAACGCTGCCGGGAGCTGCCCGGCGTGACGGTGAACGCCGGAGACGGCTATGCCGAGCTTATGCTTTCAAACGCGGAGGGGAAGGGCCGGATGCGCTTTATCCCTGTCTTTCCGGGGATAACGCTTGCCGGGATATCCGTTGGCGCGACGGTATGGCCCGCGCCGGGGGCGGAGAGCTGCACACCGGAGGCCAAGGGGCCGCTTATAATAAATTACTGCACACGCGGCCGGTGTGAGCTCGTGCTGAACGACGGGCGGCACGTATTCCTCACGGCGGGGCAGATATCCCTGACAGAGCGCTTCGCGCAGAGGGAATACGTCTACCCCGGCAGGGGTGTATGAGGGGATAGAGATATTCATCGACCCGGAAACGGCGGAGAGCGGCGCGGAGGTGCTGATGGACGGCTTCGGCCTGGACGTCGGGGCGCTGCGCGGGGAATACTGCCCCGGCGGCGAGACCTTCATTGCAAAGCTTGCTCTGCCGGACGCGCTCACCGCGCGCCTGTCGGCCGCGATAGACGGCGCGGACAGCGTGGCCCGCGTGGGGATGAAAACCGGCGTGATGGAGCTACTCGCCATGCTTTTATACGAAAAGCCCGCGCACGCGGCTGAGCCGCAGGTGTTTTACACAAAATCGCAGGTGGAGATCGCCAAGCAGACGGAGCGCATCATCACCTCTGACCTTGCAAAGCAGCACACTGTGCGCGAATTTGCGGCGCTGTTCTCCGTCAGCGAAAGCAGCATAAAAAATTATTTCACCGGCGTTTTCGGGCAGAGCATATCGCAGTACACCACGCGGCAGAGGATGCTTCACGCGGCAAAGCTGCTGGCGGAGACGCGCCTTTCCGTGATAGAGGTGGCGGGCCGTGCAGGCTACGCCAATCAGAGCAAGTTCGCCGCAGCCTTCCGGCGGGAATTCGGCTGCGCGCCGCTGGAATACCGGCGGAAAAACAGGCTGAACGGATGAAAACTGATAGCAATTTCCGCACGGGTATGCTATACTGTTGCAGAACATGAATCAACGGAGGTTTCGCAATGAGCATACATGAGGAGATAGAATTGCAGGGCTGCCCCTTCTGCGGCGGGGCTGGGCTGCTGGAGGAAGAGAACGGCTGGTGCTGGTACGTGATGTGCATGGACTGCGGCGCGCAGACGGCGGCGATGGAATTCCGCACGCCGGAGGAGCGGCCGGAGGCCGCGCGCAAGGCGGCGTACCTGTGGAACATCGGCAAGGTCGTGCGCGCGGACATCGGGGAATGACACTTCGGCAATTTTCCATATTGGGTATTGCACTATGAGAAAGAAAATGGTATATTATTCATAGTATGGAAATTGCAAATCACCCTATTATTTATAATAAAGGAGAGCAAAAATATGAAAAAATTCAGACAGCTTGCCGTATCCGCGCTTGCAGCCGTGTGCATCGTCGCCTCTCTGAGCACCTGCGCCTACGCCGACAAGAAGACCGGCCTGCGCTCCGGTTCGGAGATATTCGAGGGTGTCAGCCGCTCGGAGAAGGAAGAGGCCAAGGTAAAGGAGATCTATGAGGATTTGATATACAGGGCATATCAGTTCGATGAGGATCTTCTCCTTCCTGAGCTTGAGAACATGAACGACCTTGACGACATAAAGATCAAGTACGTTCAGGCGCGCAAGGGCTTTGGCTACGGGCAGAGTCTTTATGACGGCCCCGACGGGAAAGCCCGCTGGACCGTAAAGGACGCGTGCAAGGTGAAGGTCTATGCCAAGTACGGTGATTATTCGTTTGTCGAGGTCATGATGGATGACGACGACTCCGAAGGCACGATAGCATGGATACCCACGACCTACGTCGTGAGCAAGTGGAACCCGGAGCTTGCGATGAACCGCGCCGCCGCCACAGACTTCAAATAATTTGTTATCTTTAAACTTTAAACGTAAAAAGGCTGCCTCATGCGAGGCAGCCTTTTTTTATGCTCACCGGCTCAATCAAATGAGTCCACTGGCTCTGAGTTGTTCGATCTTGGCGTCGTCGTAGCCGAGGATGCCCTTGAGGATATCGTCCGTATCCTGGCCGAGTCTGGGCGCGCCGCGCCAGACCTTGCCGGGCGTTCCGGAAAGCTTGGGAACGATGCCGAAGGCGGTGATCTCCTTGCCGAGAGTCTGATCCTCGTACTTGATGAAGTCGCCGCGGCTCTGATAATGCGGGTTTTCAAGGCAGTCCTTCGCGCCCATGACGCGGCTGCACGGCACCTTGAACTTCGCCATGGCGTCCTCTATCTCCTGCGCGGTACGCTCGGCGCACCATGCAATGACCTTGGCGTCAAGCTCGCGGCCCTTCTCGGAGGCGACGGCCTCGATACCGGAGGAGCAGTCCTTATAATTGTAGTACTCAAGGTCGAAGCCCATGGCCTGAATGGCGCGCTTGTAAACGCCGGGGCCGAACGCGCCGACGGCGACGTCGTAGCCGTCCTTGGACTTGAACAGGCCGTAGGGCTGGAATGCGGCGGACTTGTTGCCGGAACGGGTGTTCTGGCGGCCGGCCATGGTGTAGGAGGTGTAAAGGTCACAGCAGTAGCTGGCCTGGACCTCAAACTGGGCGATATCGACGATCTGTCCGTCGCCGCCCTTGAGGACGTTGATGTACGCCGCGAGAACCGCGAACACGGCGGCGTAGGCGGAGGTGAAGTCGTTGAGCCACGGCTTGCCGACGACAGGGTCGCCGTCCTTCTCGCCGTTGAGACCCATCCAGCCGGAGAACGCCTGGCCGATCATGTCATAGGAGGCTCTGTCGCAGTACTCGGGCAGGCCGCCGAAGGCTGGGTTGCCGTAGCCGCTGATATGGGCAATGATGAGCTTGGGGTTGACGGCAAGCAGATCCTCGTCGCGGATGCCGAGCTTTTCAAGCCAGACCATATTCTCCATGAACACGTCGGCCTCTTTTATGAGCCCGTAGAAAAGCTCCTTGACCTCGGGGTGCTTGAGATTGAGCTCCAGCGAGAGGGAGAGCTTGTTGCGCCCGTCCTGCGCCCAGGATGTGCTGACGGTCTTTCCGTCCTCCTTGGCAAAGGGAGCCAGAACGCGCAGCGTGTCGCCCACGCCGGGGCGTTCGATATGGATGACCTCAGCGCCGAAATCCGCAAGAAGCGTCGCGGCGAAGGGCATTGCGATAAGAGAACCGGTGTCGATAACGCGCATACCGGCAAAGGGGCCGTAGGCGGGAACAAGGTGTTTACGATCGCTCATCTTATTAATCTCCTTTTTAACAAAAATATTTTTATTTTCAGCTTCCGCCGGTCTGCCCGGCGGAAGCCATGCTTTTTACTGCGCGCGGCGCTTTTTGATCTCCGCGATTATCGCGGGAACGACGCTGCGGTAATCCTCGGTGACGCCATAGTGCGAAATATCAAATATGGGCGCGCCGGGAGTGTGGTTGATGCTGATGATGCACTTGGAATTCTGCATACCGACCTGATACTGCACGGAGCCGGATATGGCGACGTTGATGATATGGCCGGGCTTCACGCTCGCGCCGGACTGGCCGATCTGCTCATCATGGGACAGCCAGCCGTTATCCACCAGCGGACGGGATGCCGCAAGCTGGCCGCCGAGAAGCGAGGCAAGCTCACGCAGCATGTCAAGGTCAGCCTCGCTCTTTATACCGCGCCCGCCGCAGACGAGCACTGGCGCCTTGTCTATAGGCGTGCCGTTGACCGCCTTCGGCTCATTGCTGAGCACCTCATAGCAGTCCTCGCAGCGAACCTCGACCGCCTCCTCGATGACCTCGCCGGTGCGCGACGCGTCGGGCTCAAGCGGAGAGAATATCTTGGGTCTGACCGTCGCCATCTGCGGGCGGCATTCGAGAATGACGATGTGTGCAAGTATGCTGCCGCCATAGGCGGGCGTGGTCTGGTAAAATACGCCGTCCTCGTCATAGCCTAGGTCTATCGCGTCCGCCGTGAGGCCGGTCCTGAGCGAGACCATCACGCGCGGGGCGAGGTCGCGGCCGAGACTGGTGGCCCCGTAGAGGATGATGGACGGCTTGTACTTCTCCGCAAGCTGTGCCAGCGCCTGCTGGTACGGCCGCGCGCTGTAGGCGGCAAGCGCCTCGTTCTCCGCGACGATGACCTGATCCGCGCCCTGCGCGATGAGGGCGGGGGCAAGCTGCTTTACGCCGCAGCCGAGAAGCACCGCGCTTATCTTTTCGCCGTTATGCGTTTTCAGCTCCTGCGCCTTTGCCAGAAGCTCCGCGACGGCGGGGTCGAGAACGCCGTTCTGCTGTTCGGCAAATATCCATATGCCCTTGTAATCTTCCTTTGCCATATGAACACCTCCTCAGATAAGATGCTCGCTGTCGAGCATGTCAACAAACTGCGCTGCGATCTCCTCGGCAGAGCCGGTGAAGAAGCAGGTGTCGGTATTGCGCTTGGGCGGCTCGAACACCTTCTTGGTGGACGACGGTGAGCCGGGGATGCCGGTCCTGGACGTATCCGCGCCGAGGTCTTCGGCATTCCAGACCTGACGGGGCTTTTTCAGCGCCTTCATGATGTTGATAGGCGTGGGATAGCGGGGGTGATTTATCTCCGCGCAGACCGTGACGAGCGCGGGGAGCTTTGCGCGCACGCGCTGCACGCTGTCCTCCAGCGTGCGGTCGCACACGACCCAGCCGTCCTGAACGTCGATACTGCTTGCAAGGGTTATCTGCGGGATGCCGAGATACGCCGCCGTTGCGGGGCCTGTCTGGGCGGTGTCGCCATCGACCGCGTGGCGGCCGAACAGCAGCAGGTCAAAATCGCCTATCTTCTCCGCGGCCTTGGCAAGGGTGTAGGCCGTGGCGAGAGTGTCCGCGCCGCCGAAGGCGCGGTCGGAGAGCAGGTACGCCTCGTCGCAACCGAGGGCGAGAGCCTTTTTCAGCACCTCTTCCGCCTGCGGGGGGCCCATGCTGATCGCAACGACTGTCGCGCCGTACTTCTCCTTGAGCTGGATGGCGGCCTCGACCGCGTTCGCGTCGAGGGGGTTTATCATGCTCTGCACGCCCTCGCGGCGCAGGTTCCCGGTCTTGGGATCGAGCTTGACGTCGTCCGTGTCCGGCACCTGCTTGACAAAAACAAGTATTTTCATGTTCTCTGATTCTCCGTTAAGCTAAAATCACTTTGCCAGCACCGCGCCGCTGATGACAACGCGCTGGATCTCGCTGGTGCCCTCGCCTATCTCAAGCAGCTTTGCGTCGCGGTAAAGGCGCTCGACATGGAATTCGCGGCTGTAGCCGTTGCCGCCGAGGACCTGGATGCACTCGTCGCAGATCTCGCAGCACCAGCGGCTGCCCATGAGCTTGAGCATGGCGGCCTCGGTGGAGTGGCGCTGGCCGTCGGCCTTCATCTGGGCGGTGTCCCAGGTCATGAGGTCCATCGCATGGATCTTTGCAGCCATGTCGGCGAACTTGAAGGCCACGCCCTGATACTTTGCGATAGGCTTGCCGAAAGCGGTGCGCTCGTTGGCGTAGTTCTTGGCGATCTCCATGGCGTGCTGGGCAAGGCCGGAGGAGATAGCGCCGATGGAGATGCGCGCGCCGTCCAGCGCCATCATGGCGATCTTGAAGCCTGCACCCTCCTTGCCGACAAGGGCGTTGGCGGGAAGCTTGATATTGTCGAAGCTCAGCTCACAGGTGGCGGAGCCGCGCATACCCATCTTTGACTCGAACTTGCCGACGGTGAGGCCCTCGGCGTCCTTGGGCACGATGAACACGGATATGCCGCGCGCACCGGCCTCGGGATCGGTCTTGGCCATGATGAGGTAGTAGTCCGCAATGCCGGAGTTGGTTATCCACGCCTTTCCGCCGTTGAGCACGTAGCTGCCGTCGGCCTGCTTTGCCGCAACGGACTTGATGCCGGCCGCGTCGGAACCGGCGCAGGACTCGGTGAGGCCGAAAGCAAATATCTTGCCCTCTGCCGCCTGCGGCAGGTACTCCGCCTTCTGCTCGTCGCTGCCGTGGACAAGGATCATGTCGGCGGCAAGCCAGTCGGCATCAAGGAAGAGCGCGATGGACGCGCTGCCCTTTGCGATCTCATTGATGACTATCTCGCTGGTGACGGCATCTCCACCGCCGCCGCCATACTGCTCGGGGAGATGAATGCCCATAAGCCCGGCTTCGCAGAGCTTTTTGTGAATGTCCCAGTCAAAGCCGTTTTCGTCCATCCATTTGTCGCGCGGCTCGACTTCGTTTTTGGTGAACTCCCTCACCATGTCGCGGATCATGATCTGCTCTTCTGTGAACTTGAACATTTTTCTTCTCCTTTACATTTTTAACTTAATTTTATACAACAGTTTTGGAAGTCATTTAGAGATTCTTTGATTCTGTTATATTTATATGGAACAGTTTGTTTTGCTGTCTGCGTTTCTCTTTTGACTTTCTGTGAAAAGAATAACTTGTATATGACAGTTTGTCAATCTGATTTTACATTCTTCGTGAATTTTTGGACATGTGAACATATGCGCCGGCCGCGCTCTACGTTTTCGAGGCTTTATCATGCAACAGAATCGTGCCGGTATGCCGTATATTTTGGAATGTGTTTGAAACTGTTATAGTTTTTCGCCCGTGCGGCAAAAAGTAATTGCAGAAAAAGCGTGCAGCATATATAATAGACGCATTCAGGACACACGCGGAGGCTGCACATGTCGATAAAGAATGAGCTTATACTTTCATATATAAAGGCGCTGGAGCCGGGAAGCAAAATATCCGTGCGCAAGCTGGCGGAGCGGCTGGATGTGAGCGAGGGGACCGTGTACAAGGCCATAAAGCTGGCCGAGGCGCAGGGGCTTGTCGTGACGAAGCCGAAGGCCGGCACCTTCCGCGTAGACACTGGCTTTACGCAGAGCGCGGAGCCGATGAGCCTCAAGCGCATGGCAAAGCTGCTGGGTCTGACGACTTTGGTAGAGCCGCAGGACTTCGACCGGGTCATAAATCGCATCGTGATATGCGACGGAGACGAAAAGCAGCTTCGCGCCGCGCTTTCACCGGCGGCGGAGGAAAACCGCGGCGTACTGTGCCTCACCGGCAGGCGGCAGGACATGCAGGCGCTGGCCGTGGAGCTGGGGGCGAATCTGCTGCTGACGGGCGGCGCACCGGCCGCGGCAATGACGCTGGTAAACGCGGAGCGCGCCGGGCTGAGCGTGCTGAGCTGCTCGCAGGACACATACATGATACTGCGCCTTATGGACGAGCACGCCGCAGATTTCGAGTGCAGCGCGGACACGGTGAAAAGCTGGATGAAAACGCCGAATTATATCTTCAGCAACGACGTTGTGGCCGACTGGCACAGGCTGTATGAAAGCGCCTATCCCGCCGTCAGCCCCTACCCCGTTGTGGACGAAAAGCTGCGTCTGTGCGGCGAGCTGGACGTGGCGCGGGCCTTCGCCTCAAACCCGTCGCAGCGTATTTCCGGCATACTCAGCCCCGGCACGCACCAGCTCCAGTTCGACGAGGACGCCGGGATATACGCCGCGGCGGAGGAAATGCTGCTTTCGGGCAGGAGTCTTGCCGCAGTGACGCACGGCGGGAAGATGAGCGGCACCGTGGACACGTCCGACATGCTGCGCTGCTTTCTCTATTCACGAAGCCCACTCACGGCGTCGGGCTTCGGCGCGTTTCTGGAGGAGGCGGAGCTTCCTGGCGAGGACGGCGGCCGCTATTACAGGATGCGTCTGCCGCGCTGCGGCGACGACCCGGCGGCGCTGGCGCTGCCGATAGTCCTTTCAGCCGCGCACCGGCACGCAAAGGCGCTGCTGGGCGAAGGCTGCACGCTGGAAAGCGGGACCTTCTTTTCCTCAAAGCCGGTGGAGTATTCGGACGGGCTGATGCTGTCCAGCAGGGCCGCGAAGCAGGACGGGCGCAGCTGCACGCTGGAGGAGGAGATATTCGACGAGTCCAGCTCATACGTCAAGGCGGTCGTAATGTTTTCATGCAGACAGGGAGATAGTCATGGTCATATTGAATGAAGAGCAGGCCGCGCTGCGCAGTGCGGCGCGTGCGTTTACAGATAAGGAGCTTATCCCCGCCGCGGCGGAGCTTGAGCGCGGCGGCACGTTCCCCGCGGCGCTGCTGCGCCGCTGCGGAGAGCTTGGCTTCACGGCAGCGGCGCTTATGGATGAAGGCCGCTACGACGCGGTGAAGGTATGTATAATACTTGAAGAGCTTTCGCGCGGCAGTGCGGCGCTGGCGCTGGCGCTGCTGCCGCAGTACCTCGCGTGCGACATTCTGTGCGCCGCGGGAGAGCCGTTTGCGGCCCTTTTAAAACGCGGGCAGGCGCTGGAAACGCTTTTCGCCTACGCGATAAGCGAGGAGAGCGGCGGCTCCGACGTGCTGGGCATAGACACCACCGCCATCTACGACGGCGGCGAATGGGTGCTGAACGGCGCGAAATCATGGATAACCAACGCGGGCGCGGCCAACGCCTACATCGTTGCGGCGCGGACAGCCTTTTCCGGACGCAGCCGGAACATGAGTCTTTTCTGCGTGGACGGCGCGGCAGCTGGGCTTTCCGTCACGGCGGAGGAGCTCATCGGCATGAGGGGCTGTCCGCACGGAACGGTCTCCTTCTCGAACTGCCGCATACCGGGCGGAAGCCTCATCGGCGGGGAGGATCAGGGCTACAGGCTGCTGAAGCCGACGCTGCTGCTGGGGCGGCTGGGCGTGTCGGCGATCGCCGTGGGCATTGCAAAGCGCGCGCTGGAGCTTGCCGCGGCATACGCCACGAGCACCGGCAAGTACGGGCGCAGTCTTTCGACGTATCAGGGCATTTCCTTCGCGCTTGCGGACATGTATGCCAAGACGGCAGGTGCAAAGAGTGCGGTGTACTGCGCGGCGGAGCAATACATGCAGCGTGCGCCGCAGGCGGCTGTGAACGTTGCGGCGGCAAAGCTGATGAGCACGGAGCTTGCCTGTGAGGTCACGAAAAGCGCGCGGCAGATACACGGGGCAAACGGGCTTTCGCGCCGCTTCGAGGTGGAGCGCTGCCTGCGCGACGCGCAGATGCTGACGATCGCCGAGGGGACGAGCGAGATATGCAAGATAATCATTGCAAGTTCCCTCACCTCCGGCGGCGAGTGGACGATATGAAATAAACACGCGGCTGCTTCAATGCGAAGCAGCCGCGTAGTCAGCTTGTCAAAAAAGTCCGTGAGACTTTTTTGACCGCGCTTATCCGCCGGGCA
>URPU01000080.1 GCA_900549865.1 uncultured Eubacteriales bacterium | reverse complement strand
CGGAAGGGCTTCTGAAGCTCTCGGGTACGATATTGTATTTTATATTTTCCTCATCCGCCGCAGTCGCGCGCAGCCCAGCGTCGGACAAACCGTCCTCACACAGATATTTGCGCACGTTTATATAATGATTGCCGAAAGCCTGCATCATCGCCGTGTCTATCACGTCGAGGTCGAACGTCGCGCCGATGTTCCAATAGCCGCCAGTGGAACAAAGCCCCAGAATTATATACCTGTCGGAGTTATTCGTCTGCCGCGCAACAAGCTCCTTCGTCTGCTGCACCAGCTCATCAGTCGTGTCAAAGCCGCCATATGTGCCGATGCATATAACGTGGATATAGTCCTTATACATATCCGTTGCAGCAGTCTTTATCACAGTTCCGGCTGAGACCTGTTCCGCACTGCCGGCCTCACTGCGGGTAAAGAAATACCTGTTGGCGTTATATGACTTATAAGAATCAGAATCAAGAGAAAGCACGCCCTCAATGCCGTTTATGGTGACGTTATTCACACCGACGCTGCCACCCGTAAGCGGAGAGACCGGCTTGCCGTTCTGCGATTGAAGCATAACTTCGACCGCTTCACACTCCGCGGGAATCGTGAAATCCGCACTCACGACATACGGCACAACGCCGCAGCGGCCAAGGATAGTGTTTGTATCCTCCGGCCCGCCGCCCATGTTGACGACAGGGATGTCCACCTTATAATCATCCCATTTTAGGCGGGCATAATCCTCCGCATTATCGATGGAGCTTCTGAAATCGTAGATATCGCATATGTAGGCGTCTATATACTTCTGCAGGACGTACGGATACGACACGTTGCCGGATGAACCGGCGGTAATGCTGTCGCCCCAGCAGACGATTCCCGGCAGGTACTCCCGCACAGTCTGCATGTCCTTCTCATACTCGGCGTTGATCGCATCCACGGCCTCCTGCCTGGCAGCCGTCTGCTTCTCCTGCTGCTGCGTATACGCCTCAACAAGCTGCGCGTCCTGACGCTCGGTCCTCTTGTGGACGACCAGCATGGCGGCGGCAAGGCCGCCCAGAATGACAACTATCAGCGCAATGAGAATGATCCTGCGCATAAAATTTCTTTTATATTCATCTTCCCACATTAAAGCAATTCTCCGTATCGTGCAGTTCTCGTATATCGCAGAGTGTCACCCTCCACGAAACATACTTTTTCTATTTTAATCGTGTTATTATACCATAGCAGCATTGAACTGGCAATAGTTATTAGAAAAAAGCTTATGATCACCAGCAAAACCGGGCACTAAAAACGGACATGTCGCCGTTACTTTGCAATATATGTATTTTTGTGAAAAATAATGCAAGAGAATAAATTTTATTAAAATTTTAAAATATTATAATCAATAATATGTCTTTTGTCAAAGGCTGCCGCTGACATTTTTCAGGCGCATAATTTCTAAATATTTCCTTAGCTTGCATTGTTTTCGCAGAGGGTGACACTCTGCGAAAATATTATTTATACACACATCATGCGGCACTGCGTTTGCCGCGCGGTAAACGCGCCCGAAAACTATTGATTTTGGGTGCAATTTAGATTAAAATATCTTCAAAATCCCGATATTGATATGTGAACACAAAACTTGCCGCCAGCATCCAGATTTGACGAGGTAATGATGGAAAACTTTTTTTCGATATATGATGCGCTGCTTGACAGCATGGGCAGAGACGCAGAAAGCATCACCGTGAATGAGGCCATGGTCGGCCAGCGCTGGGCAATGGCCGGTGCTGGTGGGCATTTCGGCATCGCCATGGCGGAGCACGGCGATTCTATACCGCCGGTATACAAAAACGGCCTCGGCGGGCTTACGCTTGCCGAAGCCGCCAAGGCCGCAAAAAGCTGGAATCTTGGCGAGGCCGCAATAGGCCACGCCGTGCTGAACGCGTACTTCAACACACCGGCGCGGCTGGAATCGCTTCAGTGCGCGGAGCCGTTTGAAAACTACAGCACGGCAGGTCTCTCCTTCCGCGGCAGGACCGTCGGCGTGATAGGCCACCTCCGTCTGACGCCGCAGATACACGCCGAGGCAAAAGAAGTGCTTATAATAGAGCGCGACCCGCAGCCGGGGGATTACCCCGACGCCGCGTGCGACTATATTCTCCCCCGCTGTGACGCTGTTTTTATCACCGGCAGCGCGCTCGTGAACAAAACTCTGCCGCACCTGCTTGAGCTTTGCCGCGGGGCATACACCATCCTCACCGGCCCATCCGTGCCGATGTGCCCGGCACTGTTGGACCTCGGCATTGACCGCCTTGCTGGTTTGGTCGTGACAGACGCGTCGGAAATGCGCAGCCGCGTCGTATCCGGCGCGCGTGGGAGTCCGTACCCGTGGGGGCAGTCGTTCTTACTCAAAAAATAGCGATTCAGAGCCCGTATGCGAAAGCAAACGGGCTCTGTTGTTTCAAAAAAGAAGCTTTCCCCAAAATCACGGCTCTTCCGATCCGAGGACCGGCGCTCAAGGGGGAAAGCTTCTTTATATCGCAAAATACCGCTAAGGCAAATGACATTCTCCTTTCGGAGTGTCAGAGGGCAGCCAAATATGGCTGCACGTCAAAGCGTTGTATGCGATACGTTTTATTTATACCACGATCCGGCAAATAAAGCAATCTAAAATTACATATATCCCCTGCTTGATCACTTCAGGCTGTCCACCTCGTCAAGCCAGATCCTGACGGAAGCATCCGACGGCATACGCCAGTCGCCGCGCGGAGAGAGCGTGACCGTGCCGACCTTCGGCCCGTCAGGCAGGCAGGAGCGCTTGAACTGCTGCGCGAAAAAGCGGCGGATAAACGTGCGCAGCCAGTGCAGTATCACTTCCCTGCTGTAGCTGCCATTGAAGGCGTATTCCGCGAGGTAGAAAATGCGCGCCGGTGATGCGCCCGTGCGCAGCATATGGTAGAGGAAGAAATCGTGAAGCTCGTAGGGGCCGACGAGATCCTCCGTCTTTTGCGAGATCTCACCGTCCTTTGCCGGAAGCAGCTCCGGCGAGACAGGCGTGAGGAGGATATCATTGAGTATGGCCGCCGTTTCCGCGTCGCAGCGGTTCATCTCATACGCAACGATATACCGCACAAGCGTCTTGGGAACGGAGGCGTTGACGCCGTACATGGACATATGGTCGCCGTTATAGGTCGCCCAGCCAAGCGCAAGCTCGGAGAGGTCGCCCGTGCCGACGACTATGCCGCCGGTCTCGTTTGCAATGTCCATAAGCACCTGCGTGCGCTCTCTGGCCTGACAGTTTTCATATGTGACGTCCGTCACGCTTTCGTCGTGGCCGATGTCCGCAAAGTGCCGGCGCACGGATTCGCTTATATCAACGGTCTTGAAGCTCACGCCGAGCTTTTCGCACAGCATTTCCGCGTTGCTGCGCGTGCGCTTCGTCGTGCCGAAGCACGGCATCGTCACGGCGAGAATATCCTCGCGCGGGCGGCCGAGCATGTCCATCGCGCGGACCATCACCAGCAGCGCGAGCGTGCTGTCAAGCCCGCCGGATACGCCCACGACCGCCTTGCGGCAGTTCGTATGCTCAATGCGGCGCATGAGCCCGTCGGACTGGATGCGGAGTATGGCCTCCGCGCGCTCCGCAAGTATCTCCCCGTCGGAGGGAACAAAGGGGCGCTGTGCGATATGGCGCGTGAGCGCGGTGTCACGCACACTCTGGCTGAAATACACCCTGCGGCATTCCGGCGCGGCGCTTTCGTCGAAGCTGGTGCTCTGATGGCGGGCGCTTCTGAGTCTGAAAATATCTATCTCCGTGCTGACGCTGGCCTCCGGCGCGAAGGGCTTTTTCTCCGCCAGCCTCGTGCCGTATTCATAGACCAGACAGTGACCGGAGAAGGAAAGATCCTGCGTGGACTCGCCATGTCCCGCGCTGGCGTAGATATAGCCGCATATGAGCCGCGACGATGCCGAGGACACGAGCAGACGCCTGTACTCGTCCTTTCCGATAAGCTCATTGGAGGCGGAAAGGTTGGCGATCACCGTCGCCCCGGCGAGGCACAGCCCCGTCGATTCCGGAACGGGCGCCCACAGATCCTCGCATATCTCCACGCCGATGACGAAGTCCTCCATCTCGCGGCAGCAGAAAAGCATTTTCAGCCCGAAGGGCACGACCTCGCCGCAAAGCTCTATATCATCCGGCCCCGCGTAATCGGCCCCGGAGGTGAACTGGCGCATCTCATAGAATTCGGCATAGTTCGGCAGCATGGCCTTCGGCACGACACCCAAAATGTGCCCGTCATGCAGCAGCGCGGCGCAGTTATAAAGCTTTCCCTGAACGCGCAGAGGAACGCCGACGGCGGCAATGCAGCGTTTCCCGGCCGTATATCCGCGCAGGGCGCATAAAGCGTCACGCGAAGCGTTGAGCAGCTTGTCGGAATAAAACAGGTCGCCGCAGCTATATGCCGAGAGGAAAAGCTCCGGCAGGACTAGGAGGTTCGCCCCCTCATTTTCCGCCGCGTCAAAGCTCTTTTTCGCCTGCTCCAGATTATAGATCGTGTCCGCGACTCTGACCTCTGGGCTTGCCGCCATGACCTTCACGAAACCGTAGCGCATATGTCACATTCCTTTCAAAAAAATCGATTTTGATTAATATTAATCCTGCGTGCGCCCCGTGTCAATCACTTTTGCGCAAAAGCGCGGCCGCACAAATACTATCGGCCCGGCACAGCTCACCAGAACTTTTTTCTTTTGCATATCCACAGACTTACAAGCACCGCGGCGGCGCTCACCACTATCATCAGCGGATAACCGTATTTCCAAGTCAGCTCCGGCATACCCGCAAAGTTCATCCCGTACCATCCGACAAGCAGCGAAAGCGGCAGAAACACAGTCGTGACAATGGTGAGTATCTGCATGATGCGATTCTGCTTAATATCGATTTCCGCCTGAAACAGACTTTGAAGCTGTAGGCAGTATTCCCGCAAAAGCTGGGCCTCATCGCGCAGCCTTATGATGCGCTCCTCACAAAGGCGAAAATGACGCTGTTCATTCTCGCTGAAAAAACCGTTTTCATTCTCTTTGAATTCGCACACGACATCATCCATCTGCGAATAGTATCTGAACCATGCCATCGCTTCCTTGCGCATCGCTGTCATCGGTGCGCTGAAGCCGTCCAGTTCGCCCGCAAGCACTGTGTCCTCCATCTGCTGCATTTTGTCCGACAGCTCTTCAAGATGATGCAGATCCTTTGCTATAAGCTGTTCAAAAAAATCGTACAGGAACAATCCAACACTGCCGTATGTCCGGCGCTTTTCCTTGATTATATGCCGCAGATGCGACTCCAGCATATTCGTATCGTCAACCAGCACGACGCGCTTTTCCGTCACAAGATACCCGCAGCGCAGCGTGCTCCCGCTTTTGACCGACGCCGGAAGCACAAGCGTGCCCGAAATACAGTCCGACCGCACCTCTGCCTTGCAAACCTTGGCGTCGCGGGCATTCGGCGTATGATGAAACGTTTTTTCCAGACCAGCCGGTGCGGCGCTGTGGACGAGCTCATCCGAAGAAAGCAATACTACAGCCGGCACACCCGCCTCAGGCTCCCTTTCGACTTGAATAAGCGTACTGCGCATTTCATACCAATGCATTCCACTGCCCTCCAATGTATATGTTTTTCTGTATTTTAACACAAGCTGTGAAAATCACAACCGAATTTTTTAACTTTTAATTAACGCACTGCCGCTGTGTATTGATATACGGCGGTTATTCTGCTATAATTCTTAAAGAATTCTAAGAGATATATGATATATTCCATTCTTGAGTTTAATTCTGCATAAATCTAAAGAGGATGCTTTGATGGGTCTTTCTGCAAAACTTGTCAGATCACAGTTGAATTTCTTCAAGCCCTTTGTCGCCAACTGTTCGCTTGAGGTCACCCGGAAAGGGCAGGACAAGCTCGGCGAGCTGATGGAGGCGATACACTGGCACGACGTCATCGTGCATGACCACAACTTTGAAAACTTTGAGGGCGCGTGGGTCATTCCAAAGGAAGAGCGACGCTCCGGCGCAGTGCTTTATCTGCACGGCGGCGGGTACACCTGCGGCGACCTTGAATATGCAAAGGGCTTCGCCTCCACCCTCGCCGCCGAATGCGGCGTGCGGGTTTTCTGCGCGGCGTACCGTCTCGCCCCGGAGACGCGCTTTCCCGGCGCGGTGGACGACGCGGAGGAAAGCTACAGGTATCTGCTTTCAAAGGGCTATACGCCGGAACAGATATGTCTGTGCGGCGAGAGCGCCGGCGGCGGCCTAATATACGCGCTGTGCCTGCGCCTTAAGGAGCGCGGCCTCCCCCTCCCCTGCGGGATAATTGCCATCTCTCCATGGGTCGATCTGACCGCATCAGGCGAGTCGTACGTCACTAACAAGGACGCCGACCCCTCCCTAACGGAGGAGCTCCTGCGCTTTTACGCCAAGTGCTATGCCGACGATGTGCGCGCGCCGGAGGTCTCGCCGCTGTTTGCGGAGCTTGACGGCCTGCCCCCGTCGCTCATATTCGTCGGCGGGGATGAGATATTGCTGGACGACTCGAAGCGTATGCATGAAAAGCTGCTGCAAAGCGGATGCAAGAGTCAGCTCGTCATCGCGCCGGAGCGCTGGCATGCGTATGTGCTGTACATGCTCAGCGAGAACATGTCAGACTTTGACACGATAAATCAGTTTCTTTCGCGTGTCATGGCAGCGGAACGAAAGCAGCAGTGGATGCGCCTCGACAACGCGGCCAAGATATACCCCGCCGCGCTTCGCAAGAAGTGGAGCAACGTTTTCCGCCTTTCCGCCACGCTCAGTGAGCCTGTGGACAGGGATGTCCTGCGCGCCGCGCTTGACGTCACGCTCAGGCGCTTTCCGTCCATCGGCGTGCGTTTGCGCAAGGGCATATTCTGGTTCTACCTTGAACGCGTGCCGGAGGTTCCGGAGATAACGGAGGAGCAGAGCTATCCCCTTGTGCACATGTCCTACGCCTCCATACGCGAGTGCGCGTTCCGCGTCGTCGTGTACAAAAACCGCATCGCGGTGGAGCTTTTCCACGCACTTACGGACGGAACTGGCGGCATAATTTTCCTCAAAACGCTGCTGGCGGAATACCTCTCCCGCAAATATGGCATAAGCGTGCCGAACACGGACGGCGTTCTGTGCCGCATGGACGAGCCGTCGCCCGAGGAGCTTGAGGACAGCTTCATCAAAAACGCCGGCACTGTCAGCGCAGGGCGCAAAGAGGCCACCGCATACAGGCTTACCGGCACAACTGAGCCGGACGGCTTCGTCCACCTGACGACCTTCATGCTCGACGCGGCCGAGGTCAAGGAAAAGGCGCACAAGCACTCCGCCACCGTGACGGAATTTCTCACCGCGGCAATGATGCAGGCAATATTGCGCCTGCAGGCGGAAAAGGTTCCGCACAGAAGCCGCCGCAAGCCCGTCAAGGTGCTCGTTCCGGTCAATCTGCGCAGTCTGTTTCCGAGTAAAACTCTGCGGAATTTCGCGCTTTTCATCACGCCGGAGCTTGACCCCAAGCTCGGCGATTACAGCTTTGACGAGATATGCAAGGCCGTGCACCACCGCATGGGGATCGACAACACCGCAAAGCAGATGAGCATGAAGATCGCCGCAAACGTCAACAGCGAGAAGTCGCCCATTTTGAAGGTCATGCCGCTTTTCGTGAAGAACGCGGCGATGAAGGCCGTTTTTGACGCCGTCGGCGAAAGGAAATCCTGCCTGTGCATGTCCAATCTCGGCAATGTGCGTCTGCCGGAGGTCATGCGGCAGTATGTCACGCGCATGGACTTCATCATCGGCGTGCCTTCGTGCAGCGCCTATAACTGCGCGCTGCTCTCCTACGGCGGCACAACGTATATAAACCTCGTGCGCAGCATAGAGGAGCCGGAGCTTGAGATGCATTTTTACAAGGTGTTGCGTGAGCTTGGAATACATGTGAAGGTCGAAAGCAATCAGCGCTGAGACCATGTCTAATCGAAAGAGGGTTGAATTGGATGTATTGTATAAAATGCGGCGTTGAGCTGGCAGACAGTGAAAAGAAATGCCCGCTGTGCGGGACCGTGGTGTTTAACCCCGAGGTCGCACGCCCGGACGGCGCGCCGCCGTACCCGAGAGAGCACGGCCCGGTGAACGAGAACGTCAACCGCATCGGCGTGCTGTTCATCGTCTCGGTGCTGTTCTTACTGCCGATAGTCACGGTGCTGCTGTGCGACTGGCAGATAAACAAGAAATTGGTCTGGTCCGGCTACGCCGCCGGGGCGGTGCTGCTTCTCTATGTTCTCGTCGTGCTGCCGATGTGGTTCAAATCGCCGAACCCCGTCATCTTCATTCCGGTGGATTTTGCGGCCGCCGCGCTTTACCTGCTGTATATCAACTTCGCCACCGGCGGACACTGGTTTTTATCCTTCGCGTTTCCCGTCACGGGCGGGGCGTGCATCATCCTCACCGCTGCGGCGGCGCTGCTGCGCTATGTGCGGCGCGGACAGCTATTCATATTCGGCGGCGCGTTTATTCTCACGGGCTTATATAACGTGCTTATAGAATTCCTGCTGAACCTCACCTTCAAGCTGCACGAGGGCTTTATATGGTCGTTCTATCCGCTGGCGGGCTGCGTCATAATCGGCGCGATGCTGATAGTCATCGGATGCAGCCGCACACTCCGCGATTCGATGCACAAAAAGTTCTTTATATAACGTAAACACAATAACACACGAAATGCCGCCCCGGCGTACGCGCTTTGCGCTGCCGGGGCGGTATAAGTTTACATGCAGGCTTTGATCTGTCCTTCTATCAGTTTGCCGACAGTGTCGGCAAACCAGCCTATCGACGGGATCCATTCAGGCGCGGGCACTCGAACTGTTCCGCGCTCATACGAAGGAACTTGAAGAAAAATATTGGCGTTAAAAAACCAGCGTGGCTAAAAAAGTCACGCTGGTTTTTTGCGTACACGCCGCCGGAATTCCGGTTCTTTTCATCAGTCCAGCAGGCCGTATTCGGCCTTGAGCTGCAATATGCGCAGGACGCTCTCGTCGATGCGCGCCTCGCTTATCTCCCCGGCGCGAACCGCGTTCAGGACGCCGTCGAAGGACGCGGCGTAATCATACGGCATGAGGATTATATCCGCCCCGGCCTTGACCGCGAGCACGGCGCTTTCGGCGGGGCTGTAATTCTTGGTTATCGCGCCCATGGCGAGCGAGTCGGTGATTATCACGCCGTCATAGCCAAGCTCCCCGCGCAGTCTCTGTGTAAGCAGCTCGTATGACAGCGAAGCGGGCAGCCCGTCATCCGTGACCTGCGGCAGAGTGATGTGTGCCGCCATCAGCATGTCCGTCCTATCGAGCACAGACTCAAATGGGATAAGCTCGCAGTCCAGTATCTCCGCCCAGCTTTTGCCGAGCGAGACATAGCCGTTGTGCGAGTCGCCGGTCGTGTCGCCGTGGCCGGGAAAATGCTTGACGCATGTCATTATGCCCGCGCTGTGCAGCCCGTCCACCGCCGCCCCGACCATTACGGCGACCTGCTCCGGGTCACTGCCGAAAGCGCGGCTGCCGATTATGATGTTGTCGGGGTTGGAATTCGTATCCGCCACCGGTGCGAAGTCAAGGTTGAAGCCGTACTCATGCAGATATTCCCCGATGGACGCATACATATTGCGCACGGCGTCCTCGCCCGCGGCGGTCTCGGCCTGCGCCCCGTCATATCTAGGCACATCGAAGGCTGCGGAACCGGCGACGCGGGACACCGCTCCGCCCTCTTCGTCGGTCGCAATGAACGGCGCGCAGTCGGATTCATCTCTCAGCGCCGAGATAAACGCGTTGAGCTGGTCGGGATCCTGAATGTTTTTGCCGAACAGGACAAAGCCCCCCGCCGGGCGCAGACTGAGCTGTACCGCCATATCCCCGTTCAGCGCCGACACGCCGTACTGCGACGCGTCGTGAACCTGCTCAGGCGTCAGCCCGGTGTCCAGCGATTCGGGGCGGATGATGAACAGCTGGCCGACCTTCTGTTCAAGCGTCATGCTGTCAAGCAGCGTTTGTGCGGGATCAGCCGCCGTATCTCCGCCGGAGACGTCCGGCGTGTCGCTCGGCGCGATTATTATCTCGGCGCTGCCCGGACTCGGCTCGGTCGTGGGTACAGGCACAGGGTCAGCCGTACCGCAGGCCACGAGGAGCAGCAGCGCTAGCGCGGCAATGAATGCAGAGAGTTTTTTCAAGGTTATGCCTCCAGAATGCAAGAATGGATAGCCTGTATGATAGCTTGCAGGCTCTGGTAGAATGAAGTTACCACACAAACATTCTGAAAGGAGACAGCAAACTATGTCCGAGAAAATTGTACAGCTAAACGAGG
>URPU01000079.1 GCA_900549865.1 uncultured Eubacteriales bacterium | reverse complement strand
CGGCTTCGGCTATGCGGAGATCGCAACGCGCGACGGCTATGCCGCGCTGTGCACCGATGCAGAATACATCGACGCCGGGCATATCGAGCTTCCGTGTGATTATAGCGGCGGCACGACTTTGTTTTTCAATGCCCCGGAAGCCTGACCGGCAGAGAATCGAATATCAGATCAAAACAGCGCCGCCCGAAAGGGCGGCGCTGAATTAGTTTATGCGTTTTTGCCGGGGATCATTCGTAAAGCCCCTTGAGCTTCATCAGATGCTCGTAGCGCTCGCGTGCGTTCTCCTCGGACTCGGCGAACAGAGTGGTCGCCCTGTCGGGGAACTCGCGGGTCAGACGGCTGTAGCGGGCCTCGTTCATCAGGAACTCCTGGTAGCCGCCGGCCGGCTCCTTGCTGTCGAGGGTGAAGCCGCCCTCCGGGCTGTAGCGGAAGAGGTTCCAGTAGCCGCACTTGACTGCCTTCTCCATCTCCTTCTGGCAGTTCTCCATACCGCCCTTGATGCTGTGCATCTCGCAGGGGGAGTAGCCGATGATGAGGGACGGGCCATGGTAAGCCTCGGCCTCAGCAATGGCCTTGAGCGTCTGCACCTTGTTCGCGCCCATGGCGACCTGCGCCACGTAAACGTAACCGTAGGTCATGGCGATCTCGGCGAGAGACTTGGACTTGATCTCCTTACCGGCAGACGCGAACTGCGCGACCTGACCGATGTTGGAGGCCTTGGAAGCCTGTCCGCCGGTGTTGGAGTAAACCTCGGTGTTGAACACGAAGATGTTGACGTCCTCGCCGGAGGCAAGCACATGGTCAACGCCGCCGAAGCCTATATCGTAGGCCCAGCCGTCGCCGCCGAAGATCCACATGGACTTCTTGTTGAGGTAATCCTTGTACTCAAGGACCTTGTTCGCGTTCTCGCAGCGGGACTCCTTCGCCTCAAGCAGGGAGACAAGGCGCTTCGCCGGCTCCTGGTTGGCGTTGCCGTCGTTGTAGGTGTCGAGGTAATCCTGCGCGGCCTTCTTTATGGCCTCGTCGCAGGCGGTGGCGGCGATGTTCTCCACATAGGGCTTGACGTCGTCGCGGATCTTCTTCTGGCCGAGGTATACGCCGAGGCCGTGCTCTGCGTTGTCCTCAAAGAGGCTGTTCGCCCATGCGGGGCCGTGGCCTTCCTTGTTGACGGTGTACGGGGAAGTGGCAGCCGGGCCGCCCCAGATGGAGGAGCATCCGGTCGCGTTGGAGATTATCATGTGATCGCCGAAGAGCTGAGTCACGAGGCGGGCGTAGCTCGTCTCGGCGCAGCCTGCGCAGGAGCCGGAGAACTCGAGGTAGGGCTGTGCGAACTGGCTGAACTTGACGTTGTCGGCCACGAACATGTCCTTCTTCTCGGAGACCTTCTCGACCATGTAGTCGAAGACTTCCTGCTCGGCAAGCTGGCTCTCCATGGGAACCATCTCAATGGCGTGCACGCCGCACTGGCTTATGCAGACGCCGCAGCCCATGCAGTCGAGCGGGGAGACGGCCATGGCGAACTTGTACTCGCCCTTGCCCTTGCCGACCTTGATATCTGCCATCTTGGTCTGTGCAGGAGCGGCAGCGGCCTCTTCCGCGGTGAGCGCGAAGGGACGGATGGTGGCGTGCGGGCAGACGAACGCGCACTGGTTGCACTGTACGCACTTCTCTGCATCCCACTTCGGGACGGAGACGGCGATGCCGCGCTTCTCATATGCGGATGCGCCCAGCTCGAAGGTGCCGTCGGCGTGATCGACGAAGGTGGAGACGGGCAGTGCGTCGCCGTCCATCTTGTCGATGGGATCGAGGATGGAGCGGACCATCTTGACGGTCTTCTCGCGGCCGGTCTCTTCGACGGCGGCCTTGTGATCCTCTGCGGTCTTCCAGGACTCGGGGATCTCGACCCTGACGTAGGCGGTGGCGCCGGCGTCGATGGCGGCATAGTTCATGTCAACAACGTCCTGACCCTTCTTCAGGTAGGAGTGCAGAGCGGCGTCCTTCATGTACTTGAGCGCGTCCTCTTCGGGCAGGACCTTTGCCAGAGAGAAGAAGGCGGACTGGAGGATGGTGTTGGTGCGCTTGCCCATGCCGATCTTCTTGGCAAGGTCGATAGCGTTGATCATGTAAAGCTGGATGTTGTTGTTCGCAATGTAGCGCTTGGACGCCGCGTCGAGGTGGTGCTCAAGCTCTGCAAAATCCCACTGGCAGTTCACGAGGAACACGCCGCCGGGCTTGACGTCGCGGACGATGGGGAAGCCCTTGGTGATGTAGGACGGAACATGGCAGGCGACGAAGTCGGCCTTGTTGATGTAGTACGGGCTCTTGATGGGCTTGTCGCCGAAGCGCAGGTGGCTGATGGTCACGCCGCCGGTCTTCTTGGAGTCGTACTGGAAGTAGGCCTGCACGAACTTATCGGTATGGTCGCCGATGATCTTGATGGAGTTCTTGTTCGCGCCGACGGTGCCGTCGCCGCCGAGACCCCAGAACTTGCACTCGATCGTGCCGGGAACGGAGGTGCTGGGCGCGGGGCCTTCCTCAAGAGACATGTTGGTCACGTCGTCCACGATGCCGATGGTGAACTGGCGCTTCATCTCGTCCTTCTTCAGCTCGTTGTACACGGCAAAGACGGAGGCGGGAGGAGTATCCTTCGAGCCGAGACCGTAGCGGCCGCCGATGACCCTGATGTCGGTCTTGCCGGCGTTGGCAAGCGCGGTCATAACGTCGAGGTAGAGAGGCTCACCCTGGGCGCCGGGCTCCTTGGTACGGTCGAGGACGGCGATCTTCTTCGCGGTCGCGGGGATGGCGGCGATGAGCTTATCCGGGCAGAACGGACGGAACAGGCGGACCTTGACAAGGCCGACCTTCTCGCCCTGCGCGGTCAGGTAGTCGATGACTTCCTCGGCCACGTCGCAGATGGAGCCCATTGCGATGATGACGCGGTCAGCGTCGGGCGCGCCGTAGTAGTTGAAGAGCTGGTAGTCGGTGCCGAGCTTGGCGTTGACCTTGCCCATGTACTCCTCGACTATTGCGGGAACGGCTTCATAGTACTTGTTGGAGGCCTCACGGTTCTGGAAGAAGATATCGCCGTTCTCGTGAGAGCCGCGCATGGTGGGATGCTCCGGATTCAGAGCACGGGCGCGGAACGCCTTGACAGCGTCCATATCGACCATGTCCTTGAGATCGTCGTAATCCCATACTTCGATCTTCTGCAGCTCGTGGGAGGTGCGGAAGCCGTCAAAGAAGTTGACAAAGGGGACACGGCCCTTTATCGCGGCAAGGTGCGCGACCGGGCTGAGATCCATGACTTCCTGCACGTTGGACTCTGCGAGCATGGCAAAGCCGGTCTGGCGGCAGGCCATGACGTCGCTGTGATCGCCGAAGATGTTCAGAGTGTGGCTTGCAACCGTGCGGGCGGAAACATGGAACACGCCGGGCAGCAGCTCGCCTGCGATCTTGTACATGTTCGGGATCATGAGAAGCAGACCCTGAGACGCGGTGTAGGTGGTGGTCAGCGCGCCCGCATTGAGGGAGCCGTGAACAGCACCGGCAGCGCCGGACTCAGCCTGCATCTCCTGCACCTTCACCGTGGTGCCGAAAATGTTCTTCCTTCCGGCAGCGGCCCACTGGTCAACATAGTCGGCCATGGGGCTGGACGGAGTGATGGGGTAGATAGCTGCGACTTCGGTGAACGCGTAGGATACATGGGCGGCTGCATTATTGCCGTCCATAGTCTTGAAGTGTCTCTGCATGTCTATATTCATCTCCATTAAAAAAATGATACTGTGCTCTGCGCACAGGGCTGGTGAGACCCTGTACAGACATGGATATCTTATCATTCTTTTGTCAAAAAGTAAACCGGGATATCAAGAAAAATGCGGCAAAAGTTCAAAATTATCAAAAAATTTATTTTCGATAGGCTGCGCTCCCGTTTTTGAGCGGAATATTGTTGAAAATGCTCGAAAAAATCAATTAAAATTGCCTTGTGGTTTTCCGAAAGCTGTATTATAATTGATAATCAGCTTTGTGTGTCCGCTGCGGCGCTTTCCGCTTTCCGCCCCGCTGCGGCGCGCCGGCCAATACAAACGAAAGGAGCTATACACCCATGGTAAATATAATAAACGGCAGCGGCAGTATAAGCATCACCGACGAGGTTTTCACCAATCTGGCGGGCGACGCGGCGACGAGCTGCTTCGGCGTGAAGGGCATGGTCACATGCGGCAAGGATGGCGGTCCTTGGCAGCTTCTGCGCAGAGAGTCCATGTCGAAGGGCGTCGTCGCGCACAACAATGATGACGGCACAGTGTCTCTCGAGCTGCACATCGGCGTGGATCACGGCGTGAATATAAGCGCGGTGTCACGCAGCATCATGAACGAGGTGAAATACAAGCTTACCAAATCCACAGGCGTTCCCGTGAAGAGTGTGGATGTTTATATAGATACGATTATCGGATAAGCTCCGGAGGTACTTTAAGTTGAAAGATTATATTGATGCCGCCGCGTTCAAAGAGATGATACTGTGTGCGGACGCGGCGCTCAGGACGAATATACAGCAGATAAACGAACTCAACGTGTTCCCCGTTCCCGACGGCGACACCGGCACGAACATGTGTCTGACTCTCAGCAACGCGGCGACTGAGCTGCGCAAGCGCAGCTTCGTATCCGTGGACAAGGCGGCGGACTGCGTCTCCTCCGCCCTGCTGCGCGGCGCGCGCGGCAATTCCGGCGTCATTCTGTCTCTTCTCTTCCGCGGCATCGCCAAGCGCCTCAAGGGCACGGAGACCGCCGGGCCCGTCGAATTTGCCGGGGCCATGTCCGACGGCGTGGACGCGGCGTACAAGGCCGTCATGAAGCCGGCCGAGGGCACCATCCTCACGGTGTCGCGTCTGGCCTCCGCCGCCGCGGTCGAGGCCGCCGAGGCCGGGGCAAGCCTTGAAAACGTGTTCGTGTGCGCCATAAAGGCCGGCGAGGACGCGCTTGCCGACACGATAAATCAGAACCCCGTGCTCAAGAAGGCCGGCGTCGTGGACGCGGGCGGCATGGGCTATATGGTCATCATCCGCGCCATGCTCGCCTCTCTGCGCGGGGAGGTCGTCTCCACGGAGGAGCAGGGCGAGATAGACGCGGCCGAGGGCAGCGCCTTTGACGTTTTCGACACGGAGGATATCACCTTCGCCTTCGACACGGTGTTCATCGTGCGCAAGCAGGATCCCGACGTCGATCTCACGGCATACAGGGCCTACCTCAACAGCATCGGCGACAGCCTTGTCATCGGCGAGGACGACGAGGCGTTCAAGGTGCACGTGCACACCAACACCCCCGGCGACGCGCTGAACGAGGCGCAGAAGTACGGCGTGCTGGAGCTTGCCAAGATAGAGAACATGCGCACGCAGCACGACGATCTTGTCGCCGGGCGCAAGGCGCAGTCCACGGACGACCTTGAGGCGATAGAGCAGGAGCTTGAAAACGGCGGCGGAGTGGCCGCGCCGGAGAAGGAATTCGGCGTCGTTGCGGTCTGCGCCGGGGACGGCATGGCCAAGCTCTTCCGTGAGCTGGGCGCGGACTCGATAGTCACGGGCGGGCAGACGATGAATCCCTCCACGGACGATATCCTGCGCGAGATCAACCGCACCCCCGCCTCCACGGTCTTTGTGTTCCCGAACAACAAGAACATAATCATGGCGGCGGAGCAGTGCATACCCATGACGGAGAAGCATGTCGTCGTCGTGCCGACAAAGACGGTGCCGCAGGGCGTGGCCGCGCTTCTGAACTTCAACCCCGAGGAGGACGAGGCCGCCCTGACAGAGACCATGCTTGCCGCCATCGGCAACGTGCACACGGCCATGGTTACCTATGCCGCGCGCGATTCGGACTTCGACGGTCACAGCATCCACGCGGGCGAGTATCTGGCTCTGCTCGACGGGGCGCTGCTGGGCAGCTATACCAACATCAAGACGCTCTTCAAGGAGCTGAGCTGGGCCTTTGACGAGTTCGCCCCCGAGTTCATCACGGTCTACTACGGCCAGGATGTGCGCAAGGAGGACGCCGAGGACGCGGCCGGCACTATCACGGGCTGCTTCCCCGAGGCGGAGGTCAGCGTCGTGGACGGCGGCCAGCCTGTCTATTACTATATGATAAGCGTAGAATAACAAAGTCCTGCACCGCAGCTTAAGCTCCGGCCCTGCGGGCGGAACGCGAAAGGGCGCTGCAAGGATGCCTCCCATGCATTTTGCAGCGCCCCTTTATCTTTTAAAAGTATGGAGATATCCATGAAAACTGTGAAGCTATCCTGCCGGGTCATCCTGCCCGTGCTTCTTGCCGTCCTCGTGCTCGCGGTGCTGCCGCTGCTGTGCACCGCGCGCTTCGACGTGCCCTGTGCCGACGATCTGAGCTTCGGGGCGCGCGCGCACCTTGCGTATGTGCGCACGGGTTCTGCCGCGGCCGCAGTCGCCGCGGCGGCGGAGGAGGCGCGCATCGCCTATACGACGTGGCAGGGCACGTTTTCCGCCATCTTCCTTATGGGGCTTCAGCCCGCCGTATTCGGCGAGGCGGCGTATGCCGCGACGCCGTTTATAATGCTGCTAGCCCTCATCGGGGGGACGTTTCTTGCCTGCCTTTCGGTATTCCCTGACCTGCTCGGCGTAGGGAAGGGCGCGGCCGCGTGCGCCGCGGCGCTCATATGCATCATCTGCACGCAGCTCCTGCCCTCTCCCGTGCAGGGCTTCTTCTGGTATAACGGCGCGGTGTACTATACGTTTTTCTACGGCCTTTCGCTTGCGGCCCTCGCGCTGGGCATCCGCCTCGCGCTGCGCGGCGGCTTATGGCGCGCCGTGCTGCTGACGCTTCTGTGCGCCTTCCTCGGCGGCGGGAACTACGTCACGGCGCTGTGCTGCTGCATCGCCGGGGCAAGCGGCATTCTCGTTCTCATCCTCGCGCGCAGCGGGCGTTGGAAACGGCTTTTGCCGCCCATGGCGGCGCTTCTGATAAGCTTCGCGCTCAGCATCGCCGCGCCCGGCAACGCCGTGCGTCAGGCCAACTATGCCGTCACGCCCGGCGCGGTGGAGGCGATACTGCTGTCGTTCAAATACGGCGCGGTGTACGCCCTGCGCTGGATGAGCCTGCCGCTGGCCGGGATGCTGGCGCTGCTGGCGGTGCTTTTCCGGAATTTCACGGTGCGGCCCCGCGCCGGGCTGTGCTTCCGCGCGCCGTGGCTCGTCTCGCTGTGGTCGTTCTGCCTGCTTTCGGCGATGTTCTGCCCGCCGGTGTACGCCATGGGCAATGTCGGCGATGCGCGGCTGCTGAACATGATCTACTTTACCTATGTTCTGCTGCTGACCGTGAATCTCTGCTGCTGGCTGGGCTGGGCGGGCACGTATCTGTGGGGCGGCACGCGCGGCGGCGCGGGCGCGCTGCTGACCCATCTTGCGGCGGGGGCGCTGGTGCTGGGCCTGTGCTGTCTTGCGTCGATGCTCTCCGGGCGTAGCTTCGCCTCCGTCAGCGCGCTGAGTTCCCTGCGCTCCGGGGAGGCCGCGGCGTACCGCTCCTGCGCGCAGGAGAGGTATGACATCCTGAACGACAGTTCCATCCGCGACGCCGTCCTGCCGGAGTTCCCCTGCCGCCCATACGTGCTGTATTATGACGACGTCACGCGCGACGCCGCCGACTGGCGCAATACCGCCGCGGCGTACTACTACGGGAAGGACTCCGTCCGCCTCGCCGCGGCAAATTTGCCGGTGGTATAGCCAGAAAATCATTGACTTTTGCCGCGGGGGCGGTGTACTATGGTCATAACCTATAACACCATAACAATGAATGGAGGTCTGATCATGGTTCTGAAAATACTGCTCATCTCCCTCGCAGGGCTTGCTGTGGACGTGTGGTTCATAAAGACGGAATACGCCGGGAAAATGGCAAAGGCCACGCTGCTGAAAGGCATCGCCTCGTTCTTCTTTGTCGTCCTCGGCATCGTATGCTACGCCGCGCAGAAAACGGACTTCGGCCGCCTTGTGCTCATCGGGCTTATACTCGGCCTCGTGGGCGACGTTTTTCTCAACCTGCGCAACCAGTTCACCGGCGGAAAATCAATGAAGATATTCGCCGTGGGCATCCTCGCCTTTCTCAGCGGGCACTTCCTCTACATCGCCGCGCTCATCGGCCGCAGCCCCGCCATCATCCTGCCCGCGCTGATCGCAACGGCGGTCATATCCGCGCTGGCCATCCCGCCGCTGATGAAGCGCATCACCGCGCCCAGCGCAGGGCTGAAAATATTCGGCTATGTCTATCTTGTCGTCGTCATTGCGATGTTCTCCTGCGCCGCCGCGCTGCTCGTCACCCTCGGCGCGGGCGCGCTGACGCTTGTATTCACGCTTGGCGCGCTGCTGTTCGTCGTGAGCGACTTTATAATGATCTATTACTCCTTCGGCAAAAAGATAAAGCCGCTGCGCGCGATAAACCTGCTGTGCTACTACGTCGGCCAGCTCATGATCGCCGTGTGCATCCTGCTTGCGTAACTCATATCTATTGTCAAAGCCCCCACCGCCGTGTGGGGGCTTTGCTTTTTTGCCGCGTGTGTGCACACGATGGCATTTTTCTTATGAATTTCCCGCGCGGCCCCTTGCAAAGCCGGGCGGCAGATGTTATTATAATATCAAGTGTGGCTATACCACAAACATCTAAACAACAGAACAGGAGAAAAGAAATGAACGCAAAACGGAAAAGAGCGGCGGCCGTGCTGGCCGCGCTGCTGGTCGTGCTGTTCGTATGCATGTTCGCCGCGGACGGCATACAGCGCGGCGGCGGCAGCATCGCCGTGACGGAGGGCTGGATAGAGACCGACGTGGGCGATCTGATGTACAAGCTCTACACCCCGCAGGGCGCCACGGCGGAGAACAAGGCCCCCGGCGTGCTGCTTCTGCACGGCTATCAGAACGACCATGAGACCTGCGCGGCCTACGCCATAGAGCTTGCGCGCCGGGGCGCGGTCGTGCTGTGCCTTGACGAATACGGCCACGGCGCAACGACGGCGGGCCTTGTTGAGCGCGGCTACGTCAACCACAAGGTAACGGTCAACTACGGGGAGGACAGCGAGGCCGGCGGCACCTTCAAGACCATCGGCGGGCCGATCCGCTACAGGGTCATGATGAACTTCTCAAACCTCAGCTTCTTTGACAAGCACTACACCACCGACAGCGACGGCAACAGCATCACGGACAGCTCCTGCGGCGGAAGCTACGCTTACGCGCTGCTGGCGGCCATGGACAACGTCGATCCCGCCCGCCTCGCCATAAGCGGCCACTCCATGGGCACCTGGTCGTCATGGTCTGTCGCGGCGGACTTTGCCGACACGGACATCGCGCCGAAGGCCGTCGTGCTGCAATGCGGCGAGCTTTTCCGCGACAGCGCCTATGACGCGGACAGCATAAAATTCAATAACGTCCTTCTGCTTCAGGCGAAGTACGACGAGTTCAGCTACTTCCGCGATTATAAGAACGTCGTCAATGACGAGCTTCTGCGCAGCGGCCTGCGCACGGAATTCCTCGGCTGCACCGCGGATGAGGCCGCGTGGAACACCACCTACGGCGATTTTGCCGACGGCACGGCCCGCCGCATGGAGCTTCTGAACACGAACCACCGCCTCACCACGCACAACGCCCACGGCATCGCCGCCGCGATGGACTGGCTCAACGCGGCGATCGGCCTTGACAGCAGCATCGCGCCGACGGATCAGGTCGCCACGAAGAAGGAGGTCCTCGTGCTTATCGCAATGCTGTGCGCCGTGGCCTCCCTCATCCCCGTGATGGAGCTGCTGCTGACCCTGCCCTTCTTCGCAAAGGCGGCGCAGCCCCTCCCGTCCGAGGCGGGCGTCAAGTCAAACGGCAAATGGTGGCGCGGCGCGGTCATCACGATGCTTATCGCCGCGGCGAGCTATCCGTTCATGACCCAGCTCGGCCACGGGCTGCTGCCCCTGCCGGAGAACATATTCCGCATGACCATCGGCAACGGTTTTCTGAGCTGGTATCTGCTGCTTATCCTCATCATGCTCGGCACGAGCATCGCCGCGTATAAAAAGAGCAAAAAGCGCGGCGCGGGCGACGGCTGGTACAGCATGGGCCTCGGCTCCGCCGCCGCGCCGGACAAAATGGGCTGGGCGCTCCTTGGCCGCAGCGCGCTGCTGGTGCTGTGCATGCTGGCCTTCATGTACATCCTTCTCGCCGTGTGCGAGGCGCTGTTCATGCTGGACTTCCGCTTCATATGGCCGTTCTTCAAGACCTTCGATTTGACGCGCCTCGGCCAGTTCTGCGTGTACATCCCCGTGTTTGCCGTGTTCTTCATCCTCAACAACAGCAAGATCATGGCCTCCTCCCGTTGCAAGGCGGCGTATAAGCCGGGCTTTGCCGGATTCATGGGCTGCTGGTGGCGCAACGCACTGATGATGGTCGGCGGCATCCTCATCGTCGTCCTTATCGAGTACATCCCCTTCTTCATGGACATCGCCCCCGGCGCGGACCTCTTCTTCGGCTCCACCTTCGGCGGGCCGTTCATGTCGCTGCTGATACTCTTCGCCCCGCAGGTGCTGGTGTTCAGCGTGCTGTGCACCTACATCTACAGGCGCACCGGCAGCGTCTACACCGGCGCGCTGACCGTGGCCTCGCTCGCCTGCTGGATAGTCACGGGCGGCTCGTCCATGCTGTAATTCCTTTGCCAACATGATAAGATACGAAACCCGGCGGTGAAGCGAAAGCTTCACCGCCGGTCAGCATATCAAAAAAAGCCTCGCAGAGTTTGCCGCCCGCAG
>URPU01000078.1 GCA_900549865.1 uncultured Eubacteriales bacterium | reverse complement strand
GAGTGCAAACAATGAAACTCCCGGATAAAAGAGTGAAAATATATGATCTGTGCTTTGCCGTGGGCTTTGCGCTGATGCTGGTATTCCTTATCTGGAAAGCTCCGTTTGGCTTTCAGGGCAAGGATGAGCCGTTTTACCTCACGATACCATACAGAATGATGCAGGGAGATTCACTTATCACCGACGAGTGGCACGTCACGCAGTTGTCCGCGTTTTTGCTCTATCCGATAGTGCGGCTGTATGCGGCGCTCGGCGGAACGGGAGAGGGTATACTGCTTGCGTTCCGGTATATATACGTTGCAGTGCAGGCGGCAACGGCGGCTTATATCTGGCTGCGCCTGCGCCGCGTAAACGCGCCCGGAGGTATCGCTGCGGCGCTGCTGTTCATGGTGTTTGCGCCCAATCAGCTCATGGCACTGTCGTACAACACAATGGGTTTTGCACTGATGACGGCGGCAGGGCTGACGATGGCGCTCGGCAAAAGACGCGTTGTGTCCGGCTTCGTATCGGGGCTGATGCTGGCCGGTGCTGTACTGTGCTGCCCGCAGCTTGCGGCGCTGTACCTGATATACAGCGTCTGCGTACTTCTGGTGAAGCTCTCGCCGCGAGCAGCGCAGTACCTTGACTTCGGCTTCAGCTGGAAAGAATGGCTGTGTCTCACGGCGGGTGCGGGTGTTATTGCCATCGTGTTCGCGGTAGTGGTACTTTCCAGCGCAGGACTTGACGGTTTTCTCGCGGCGATACCTGAAATACTCAACGACCCCGCGCACCCGGCAACCGGCGTGGGCGAAAAGGTGGGCGAGGCCGGACGTATGTTCAAAATGGCGTATCCTGCGCTGTGGGTATTTGCGGCGATGGGCACGCTGCTCATTACAATAGGCGCAGACAGAGGAAGAATGCGGCGGCGCGGAATATATGCGTTGTGCGCACTTTTACTGACGGCGGCGCTGATGCACTGGGACGTTATCCATAAGGAAAACAACTTTGTAATGCTGCCGGTCAATTATCTGGGACTGTGCGCATACATTCTCACTGAAAAGAAGAACACGCGCCTTTTCCGTTTCCTGTTCATTCCGGGCTGCGTCTACGGCGTGTGCATACATTTCGCGTCCAATACGCATATCTACGCCATCACCTCCGCCATGTGCGTTACGTGTACGGCAAGCCTGCCGCTTATAGGAACTCTTTCATCGGAACTTTTACATGACAGCAGAGAAAGGGCTTCACGTATGAGCCGCGTGCTGTGCGCCGCGACCTCCGCCGCACTGATTCTGGCACTTGCCGCACAGCTCGGCATAGAGACGTTGCTGCGTATGCGTTACTGCTTTGCCGCTGGCGAGACGCGGACAGCGTATATGGACTGCGTGATAGAAAGCGGTGCTGCAAAGGGAATAAAGACCACGCGCGAGTGTGCCGGGGAGTATTATTTCCTTTTAAACTCCACTCAGGCCGTCAGGGATGGGCAGGGAAAAAACGTACTGTATCTGACATATCAGACGTGGCCGTATCTACTTGACGAAAAGACCGACTGCGGCTATTCCGCATGGCTGGGGCTGGACTACCCGGAGAATGTTGCGGCGCGGCTGAAGCGTTACTGGGAGCTGCACCCAGAAAAGGCTGGATATATATATGTATATATAGATAAGAGCCTGAGCGGGCAGGAGCAGGAAACGCTGCTTTCGGCCCTCGGGCAGGACGCTGCCAGTCTTAATGACAGCGGGAGCGGGTATATTTATGTCTGCGCTCCGAACAAAGCAAGAGTGACTACGCCATAATTCGGAAAACTGAAAAAGAGTCAACGATGAATAGCTTAAAATGGAACTTCTGATCAAGGAAATATTCAAAAATAAAGAGGCTGCCGCCCTCCCCGGACTGCTGGAGAGCGGCGGACTTCCCGCGCTCGTCTCCGGGCTGTCCGCCGTGCACAGGGCGAACCTCGCCGCGGCGCTGCGGCTGGAATCTGGCCGCCCCATATTCGTCATTTGCCCCGACGACACCGCGGCGGAGAGCTTCGCGCGCGACCTTGCCTCCATGCTGGGCGAGGAGACGGAGACCCTCGTCATGCGCGACTATACCTTCTACGCCGCGGAGGCCGCCTCCCGCCAGACGGAGCAGCGCCGTCTTGCCGCGCTGTACGCGCTTTCAACGGGCCGCGCGCAGGTCGTGACGGCCTCCGTCTCCGGCATGATCCAAAGGACGATACCGAAAGAGACGCTGTCCGCCGCCGCGTTCGAGCTGCGCGACGGGGAGAGCTACGACATGCAGGAGGTCATAGGCGCGCTGGTGCGCTGCGGCTACAGCCGGGGCGACCAGGTCGAGGGGCAGGGCCAGTTCGCCGTGCGCGGCGGGATACTGGACTTCTTCTCCCCAGGCGAGAGCAATCCCGTGCGCATAGAATTCTGGGGCGACGAGATCGACTCCATGGGCCGCTTCGACACGGCCACTCAGCGCCGGACGGAGCAGATAAAAAGCTGCGTCATCCTGCCCGCGGCGGAGACGCTTCCCCAGCTTGCGCCCGGCGGGATAGAGGGCCTCTGCGCCGAGATAGAGACCTTCGCCGCAAAATACGCCCGCCGCCGCACGAGCGAGCAGGCCGCCGCGCTTGCCGCGAACATGCGCGCAGACGCCGAGCGGCTTTCCGCCGGGGTCGTGATGAGCGACGCGGACAGATACCTGCCCGTCATATACTCCGCCGCCACCGCAGCAAGCTACATCCCGGATGATGCCATCGTCCTTCTCGACCAGCCCGCGCGCTGTGCCGAACGCGCGCGCGACTACGCAAAGCAGCTCGGCGAGGACGTGAAGGAGCTTCAGCGCCGCAGCCTCGCCGCCGTCTCGGCGGACGGGTTCTACATAAGCTTTGAGGCGCTTGCGAAGCGGCTGGAGGAGTTCCCGCTCTATATGGCGGACGCTTTTACATTGAGCCGCAGCCCCATCCCCCCGCGCACCATAACTAGCATCCCCGCAAAGCAGCTCCCCTCCTACGCGGGGAACGCCGAGGCCGCGGCGGACGACGTGAAGCTGTATTTGAAGGAGAACTTCTCCGTCGTCGTCCTCGCCGCCGATGAGCGCCGCGCAAAGGTCCTGCAGGACTTCTTCACCGCGCACGGCATACAGGCGCTCATATACCCGCAGCTTAAAAAGCTGCCGGAGTGCGGCCGCTGCGCCATCACGATAGGCTCCATATCCGCCGGGATGGAATATCCGGGAATACGCCTTGCCGTGCTGACGGACGCACAGCTCATCCGCGACAGGAACAAAAAGGCGAAGCAGGCCAAGAAGCTGCCCCCCGGCCGGCAGAGGATAGACTCCTGTGCGGACCTCTCCGTGGGGGATTACGTCGTGCACGAAAACCACGGTATCGGCCGCTTTGCCGGCATCGTGAAGATGCAGGTGGACGGCTTTGAAAAGGATTATATAAAGCTCGACTACGCCGGTACGGACACGCTGTACGTCCCGGCCACGCAGCTCGACCTTGTCAGCAAGTATACCGGCGGCGGGGAAGAGCGCGTCGTAAAGCTGTCAAAGATGGGCGGCACGGAATGGGCAAAGACGCGCACGCGCGCCAAGAGCGCCGCCAAGGACATGGCGAAGAAGCTCATCGCCCTCTACGCCCAGCGCCAGCGCCTGCCGGGGCACGCATTTTCGCCCGACAGCGAGTGGCAGCGCGAGTTTGAAGAGAACTTCGGCTATACCGAGACCGACGACCAGCTTCGCTGCATCGCGGAGATAAAGCGGGATATGGAATCCTCCGTGCCCATGGACAGGCTTCTCTGCGGCGACGTGGGCTTCGGCAAGACGGAGGTCGCCCTGCGCGCGGTGATGAAGTGCGTGCTCGACGGCAAGCAGGCCGCCATACTCGTGCCCACGACGGTGCTTGCACAGCAGCACTACCAGACGGCATTGCAGCGCTTCTTCGGCTTCCCGGTCAACATCGCCGTGCTCAGCCGCTTCAAGACCGGCGGCCAGTCGTCCAAGACGCTTGCGGACATCGCCTCCGGCAAGTGCGACCTTGTCATCGGCACGCACAGGCTTCTGTCCAAGGACGTCAGGTTCAAGGATCTCGGCCTTCTCGTCGTGGATGAGGAGCAGCGCTTCGGCGTTACGCATAAGGAGCATATAAAGGAGCTCAGCCAGGGCGTGGACGTGCTGACGCTGTCCGCCACGCCCATCCCGCGCACGCTCAACATGGCCATGTCCGGCATCCGTGACATGTCCACCATCGACGAGCCGCCCGAAAACCGCCTCCCCGTGCAGACCTTCGTTATGGAGCACGACTGGAACATCATCGCCGACGCGATACGCCGCGAATTGCAGCGCGGCGGGCAGGTGTACTATCTGCATAACCGCATAGACGACATCGACCGCACCGCCGTGCGCCTGCGCAATATGCTGGAGGATGTGACCGTCGCCGTCGCGCACGGGCAGATGGACAAGAACATGCTCGCCTCCGTGATGGAGAGCATGGCCTCCGGCGAGGTTCAGGTCCTCGTCTGTACCACGATAATCGAGACCGGCATCGACATCCCCAACGTCAACACGCTCATAATCGAGGACGCGGATCGCCTCGGCCTTGCGCAGCTTCACCAGATACGCGGGCGCGTTGGCCGCTCGACCCGGCGCGCCTCGGCCTACCTCACCTTCCGGCGCGACAAGTCGCTCACGGAGGTCGCCGAAAAGCGCCTCAACGCGATACGCGACTTTGCGCAGTTCGGCTCCGGCTATAAGATCGCCATGCGCGACCTTGAGATACGCGGCGCGGGCAATCTCCTCGGCGCGGAGCAGTCGGGCCATATGATAGACGTCGGCTATGACATGTACATGAAGCTTCTCAGCGAGGCCGTGCTGGAGGCGCGCGGCGTCGCCGTGCCGCAGCGGGCGGAATGCTCCGCCGACCTCGCCGTGGCCGCCAGCATCCCGGAGAGGTATATCTCCTCCGCCGAGCAGCGCATGGATATCTACCGGCGCATTGCGCTCATCCGCACCGAGGACGAGGCGGACGACCTCACCGACGAGCTGATAGACCGCTTCGGCGACACGCCCCCCGGCGTCAACGCGCTCATCCACGTGGCGCTGCTGCGCGGCGAGGCGGGCCGCGCGGGGATAACGGACATCTCCCAGAAGCAGGGCTGCCTGCGCTTCACCGTGGCGGACTTCGATATGGAGAAGGTGTCGGCGCTGTACGCAAAGCCCGAATATAACGGCCGCCTGCGCGTTGAGGCGGGCGCAAAGCCCTGCCTGAGCCTTAAAATAAAGGAAAAGCGCCGCGTCATCGACGAGGCGCGCGCCTTCACCGCCGCGTGGGCCGCCATGAGCAAGCCCGGCACGCAGGACGGCGCGGGAAATGAACAATAGGTAAAATATCGCGTGCGCGCTTGTGAAATGCGCGCGCGGGTGATATAGTTTAGCCTAGATCACCCAAGCATACCCAAGTTTAGCCATGCCACCGAAAGGAAGAATGAAAGGGAAATGAAAAAATTTATTGCATTGCTTATTGCCGTGTGTCTGGCCTTCGCCGTGCTTACCGGCTGCAACCAGAGTGCGGCCGGCGATACCGCCGCCCCCGCGGCGGATGAAGCGGATGTCCAGCCCGCAGAGGATGCCACTGCCGATACCGCCGATGCTTCGGAAGCGGACGCCGCGGCGGCCGCGGTCGAGACGAAGTCCGTGGACTTTGCAGCGATATACGCGCTGCACCAGCCGGATGAGGTCGTCGCAGCGGTCGATGGCCGCGACGTCACATGGGCGGAGTATTTCTACTGGCTGTACGTACAGGGCAGCCAGATAGACAACTACATCCAGCAGATGGCCGCGTACTACGGCCTACAGATAAGCTGGGACGACACGCTTGAGGACGGCAGCGACGAGACATATGCCGATACCGCGCTCAGCAATGCGGAAAGCATGCTCTGCCAGGTGTACGGCATAGAGGGCTACGCCAAGGCGAATAAGGTGGAGCTTACCGACGCCGACAAGGAGACCATCAAGACCCAGCTTGAAAGCGACATAAAGGCCGTCTGCGGCGACGACGGCACGGAGGAGCAGTTCAACGAGAAGATAGCCGAGACCTATCTGCCCCGTGAGCTTTACGACAGGATCTGCGCCGTGGACGCGCTGTATAACGACGGCTTCAACGAGAAGTACGGCGAGAACGGCGAAAAGGTGACGGATGAGGATGCGGTCAAGTATCTTGAGGACAACGGCTATCTCTCCGCAAACCACATCCTGCTCATGACCATCGACCCCGACACGCGCGAGGCGCTGACCGACGAGCAGATCGCCGAGAAGAAGGCCACCGCCGAGAAGATCGCGGCGGAGCTCAAGGCCATAAAGGACCCGGAGGAGCTTGTCAAGCGCTTCGCGGAGCTCAAGGCCGAGTACTGTGAGGACACCGGCAAGGAGACCTATCCCGACGGCTATGTGTTCACCGAGGGCAAGATGGTCGCGGAGTTTGAGGACACCGTAAAGGCGCTCAGCGCGCACGAGGTCTCCGATCCCGTCGAATCCCAGTACGGCTTCCACGTCATCATGCGCCTCCCCTCTGACGCAGACCGCACCGTCAGCTACTCCAGCGACGGCAAGGCGCTGTCCGCGCGCTATCTCGCTGCGTCCGACGCGTATCAGACCGACATCTCGGCGTATATCGACACGCTCTCCTGCGACTTCGCCTCCGGCTTTGAAAAGCCCGTCATCACGGACTATCTCAAGTAATAAGTAAGACCAACAAAACGCTGTGACATATGCAGTCACAGCGTTTTTCTTATGCGCCCCGATAAATATACAAGCGGCAGAAGGACAAAGCCGAAGGCGAGGTTTATCCCCGGTATGATATACCGCGACCAGAAGTCCAGCGCGCGCGGCTCAGGCGCGATGAGCAGGGAGCACGCCACGCACACCCCGGCGCACAGCCATATCACCCACCGGCCGCTGCGCATATCCAGCGCCCTTTCGCCCGCGTAGTGCGCGCGCTTTCCCATGGCGAGACGCAGACAGTGCTGTGCGCTCATGAGGCACAGGGATATCACAACGAAGTCGGAAAACACCCACAGCGACACGACCAGCGCCTCCACGCGCTCAAGATTGCGGAAGAACACAAGGTTTTTCACCAGTGTGAAGAAGGGGTGGGAAAGCCGCGCGGCAAGCTCCGCCCCGAAGCAGCCGATGATGTCCGCGATGAGCCACGTCATAAGCCCCACTATGCCCAGCGCCCACGCAAAGGGCAGGCGCAGCCCGCCGTCCTTCTGCGCGTGCAGGCCCGTCATGAAGCACACCATGTACGCGGGCGCCGCCGCCACGTCTATCACCGTGACGGCCCCCTTCGCCGCGCCCGCCGCGTCGTGCAGCGTCAGCGGCAGGAGGTTTTCCTTGTCAATGGAGAACAGCGCGAAGAAAAGCACCAGCAGCAGCACGCCCAGCACCGCCGGCAGAAACAGACAGGCCGAGCGCACCAGCGTGCGCGCCGAATCCAGCGCCGCGATAAGCCCCAGCGCGCCCATCGTGAACACGAAGATGTGCGGCGAGGCGTTGGGGTAGACGGTCGTGATTATCCTGTCCGCGCCGGAGCGCAGCATGAACCCGCCGTACAGCAGAAACCACAGCGCGTATATTATAAGCAGCAGCCGCGACAGGCGCGCGGGCACGGCGCGCGCCGTAAGCTCCGCGAAGCCCTCGCCCTCGCCCGCGCGGCAGAGAAAGGTGTGCAGGAACCACAGATATAGAAGTATCACCGGCAGCGCCGCGGGAACCGCGGCCCACGCCGCCCGCCCGGCGAGCTGTGCCGTGCCCGCCGGAACCAGCCGCAGCGCCGGGGCAAGGAAGAAAACTGTGCACATCGCCAGAAGCTGACGGCGGCTGTAGCTATATTCGGTATTCATCTCGCACCACCCTTATCCTTCGCCCTTCACAGCGTCCTGCGCAGGTCGCTGGAATGCGTTATCTGCCCCTTGACGGACACGCGTATCTCAAGCCCCGGCAGAAGCTCCTCAAACGGCGCGCCCAGCGCGGCAAAGGCGGCCGCGTCGCTCGCCTCCACCGCCGCGGCGAGGGGGATGAAGTCCGCGCCCAGCTCCTGCGACAGGCGCAGCACCGCGCTTATCCTCTCCGACACGCAGCCTTCAAGCTGCGCCGTGAGATAGTCGGAATAGGCCGCGTCGTCCATGCTGCCCTCGCCGTTCATCTCCAGCACCGCCGCGTGCGCCGCTGCCTTTACGTCGATGCGCCGCAGACTGCCGTCGGTGTTCCACTGCGGCGTGATATCGCAGCCGCCGGAGTTTATCTCCAGCGTCACGGGATTCCCGCGCCGGTCGGTCACGGTGACGTCGTGCTTTGAAACGCGGTTTATAAGAAAGTCCACGCCCAGCGCCTCATCAAGGTCGATATACGCGCAAAGCTTCATGTCCTTCAACACGGCGTAGCCCGCCGCCGCAGCCGTGCGCCGCCCGCCGTTTTCTGCGGCCTCTCCGTTTTCTCCGCCATCAGGCGAGGGGGAGGGGGAGGCGCTGTTTCCGCTGCCGTCCTGCGCATCCTGCGCATTTGAGTCCGCCCCGGCGGATCCTTCATCCTCATCCGCGCCGGTATCCTCTCCGTCCTGCGCGCCGTCCTCCTGCGGCGGCATATCATCTTCATCGCCGCCCTCCGCGTCCGCGCCGCTTTCTGCCGGGGCGGCCCCGTCCTGCACGGAGGGGGCGTATTCCAGCGCGCACGCCAGCGCACTGCCGTAGCGCAGACTGTCGCGCACGATGTCCGCCGCGGTGAATATCCCGCCGCCGCGGTTTTCAAGATACTCGCGCACGCCCATGAGTATCTCCGCCACGCCCTTGCCCGTGCCGCCGGTGTCCATGATGACGTCTGCGGCGTCGCCGTTTTTTACTATATATATAGGTATGTCTATGCGTATGCGCGGGGCCTGACAAATGAAGCTCAGCTCGTCGCCGAGGCCGCGCTTCGCCGCCCCCTCGCCTACAAGCAGGGTGTTTATATGCGCGAAGAACAGCGATTCCTCGAAGGAGTAATTCTGCGCCTCGTCAAAGGCGGCGGAGACGGTCGGGCTTGTGACGGCGAGGCGCACGGGCTCCGTTCCGCGCGCGCTGTCCGCGCCGGAGGCGAGAGACAGCCTTATCCCCTCGGCGGCGCTGTCCAGCCCCATCGTTTGCAGCACGAGAAGCTGCTCCATCTCGCGGTAGTTGGAGTATACGCTTCCGCAGCCCGCCAGCCCCGGCACCATCGCCAGCGCCAGCAGGAGAGAGACGAGTTTTTTCATTTCTGCCGCCTCCTGTCCGGTGTTTTCAGCAGGGGGTCGCGGTACTTGTCCTGCGTTTTCGGCTTTCTCAGCAGCAGCCGGGAAAGACTGCCCGGCGAGGCCTCGCTCAGAGGGGCGGTATAGCTCGTGCCGAAGCTGTCCATGCGGGCAAGCCAGAATACTATAAGGCACGACGCGGCCGCCACGCCGAAAAGCCCCGCCGCTATCGCCGCCAGCACCAGCACGAAGCGCACAAGGCGCACCGCGCTTCCCATGTCCTGACTCGGCAGGGTGTAGCCCGCGATGCCCGACAGAGCCACGACGATTATGGCGATGGGCGATGTGACGCGCGCCTCCACGGCGGACTGGCCGACGATGAGCGCCCCGATGATGGACACCGTGTCGCCGATGGGGTTCGGCAGGCGCAGGCCGGCCTCCTGCAAAAGCGTGAACGCGACAAGCATCCCTATGACCTCCAGCGCCGTGGAGAAGGGCACGTCCTGCTTGGCCTCGATTATCGACAGCAGCAGCCGCGACGGGATCATCTCCTGATGGTACATCGCAATGGCCACATAGAACGCAGGCAGCAGCGCGCTCAGCGCAAGGGAGAAATACCGCACCGCCGCCGTCACGCTTGAGACGAGGTAGTGCAGGTTTGCGTCCCCCGTCACCTTCATGAACTCCGCAAAGGTCACGGGCAGGACGAGCCCCACCGGGATCCCGTCCACGAGAAGCCCCACGCGCCCATCCATAAGGTACATGGAAAAGCGGTCCGGCCTCTCCGTGTGGATAAGCTGCGGGAAGGGGGAGGACGGCGCGTCCACGATGCCCTCCTCCAGTATGCCCACGCCGAGAAGCGCGTCAATGTCCAGCGCGTCCAGCCGCGCGGCAAGCTCCTTCACGGTCTCGGGCGCGGCGACGCCGTCGATGAACATCACCGCAACGCGTGTGCCGGACTTGCGCCCGACGGTGCTCTCGATGAGCTTCAGCTTCGGCGTGCATATCCTGCGCCGGACGAGGGCCGTGTTCGTGCGCAGCGTCTCCACGAAGGAGTCCTTCGCCCCCTTCAGCGCCTTCTCCAGCGTCGGCTCGGATACGGCGCGCGTGTTTTCTGAGCGCACCTCGAAGCACAGCGCCGTTTGCAGCGTGTCGAAGATAACGGCGCAGTGCCCGTGCGTCAGGGCGGACACGGTCTCGTCCATGGCGGTGCACTGCTTGACGGAGCAGCTATATACCGCCCCGCACAGCACCGCAGCCAGCGCCTGCGCCTCATCGCGCGCACTCCCTGCGCGGGCGCTCTGCGTCAGGGGGCGCAGCACGCTTGATGACACCTCGCCGCCGGAGACTATCCCGTCCAGCCAGCATACGTTGAGACGCACGTTCTTCTCCAGGCCGAACGCGATCTCCCTCACCTCGAAGTCGGAGCAGCTTGAAAATATCTCCCGCAGGCCGTCTATGGTCAGCGGCACATCGTATTCGGGCAGCACGAGCGGGTGATACCGCCCCTTTTCAAAATCTGAATCAAACATGCTATATATTATTTCCCGCGCTCATGATAATATTTATGGCTTTATCGCCGCGCCGCTGCGGCGGATATGCATGTAAAAGCGCAGCGCAGACGCGTGGTCTTGTGTACAGAATATACTGTAAGGCACAGCATCTTGTGGTTTAAAAATTTGTTTCAGAAATATTAAAAAAGTTGTTGACAAGCGGCGAAAACGGTGGTATATTAGCCAAGCGCTCGAGAGAGCGGGTCGGAGTTTTCCAAAAGAGTAAAAAAGGTTTTCAAGAAAATTTCAAAAAAATCTAAAAAAACTCTTGACAAGCGAAAACATCTGTGCTATAGTAAACAAGCTGTCGCCGAGAGGGCACAGCGGTTGAAGATGTACCTTGAAAATTGAACAATGTAAGAAAAGCTTAT
>URPU01000077.1 GCA_900549865.1 uncultured Eubacteriales bacterium | reverse complement strand
GTGTGAGCGCTGCGGCAGCGAGGTCATCCGCAAGGAGAAGAGCCAGTGGATGCTGGCCATCACGAAGTATGCCCAGCGCCTTATAGACGATCTGGACGGTCTGGATTATATCGAGCGCGTCAAGATCCAGCAGAGGAACTGGATAGGCCGCTCCACCGGCGCGGAGGTCACCTTCAACACCACCTGCGGCGATGATATCGTCGTCTACACCACACGCCCCGACACGCTCTTCGGCGCGACCTATATGGTGCTTGCGCCCGAGCATGAGTATGTGAAGAAGTGGCAGGACAAGCTCACGAACTGGGATGCCGTCTCCGCCTATGTTGAGGAAGCCGCGCACAAGTCCGACTTTGAGCGTTCCGAGCTGGACAAGGAAAAGACCGGCGTCAAGCTTGAGGGCGTGCGCGCGATAAACCCCGTCAACGGGAAAGAGATCCCCATCTTCATCTCCGACTACGTCCTCGTCACCTACGGCACGGGCGCCATCATGGCCGTTCCCGCGCACGACGACCGCGACTGGGAGTTTGCAAAGAAGTTCGGCTGCGATATAGTTGAGGTCGTCAAGGGCGGCGACATCGAGAAGGGCGCGTTCACGCTCAAGGACGACACCGGCATCATGGTCAACTCCGGCTTCCTTGACGGGCTGACCGTCCGCGAGGCCATCCCCGTGATGAAGAAATGGCTGACCGAGCAGGGCATCGGCCACGAGAAGGTCAACTACAAGCTGCGCGACTGGGTGTTCTCCCGCCAGCGTTACTGGGGTGAGCCTATCCCCCTTGTCAACTGCGAAAAGTGCGGCTGGGTCGCCCTGCCCGAAAGTGAGCTGCCCCTTGTTCTGCCGCAGGTTGACTCCTATGAGCCGACCGACGACGGCGAAAGCCCCCTCTCCAAGATGACCGACTGGGTCAACACCACCTGCCCCTGCTGCGGCGGCCCCGCCAAGCGCGAGACCGACACCATGCCCCAGTGGGCCGGCTCAAGCTGGTACTTCCTGCGTTATATGGACCCGCATGACGACGACGCGCTTGTCAGCAAGCAGGCGGAGGAGTACTGGGGCCCGGTCGATTGGTACAACGGCGGCATGGAGCATACCACGCTGCACCTGCTCTACTCCCGCTTCTGGCATAAGTTCCTGTACGATATCGGCGTCGTCCACACGGCGGAGCCGTATGCAAAGCGCACCTCGCACGGCATGATCCTCGGCGAGGGCGGCATAAAGATGTCCAAATCCCGCGGCAACGTCGTCAACCCCAATGACATCGTCGATCAGTACGGCGCGGACACCATGCGCATGTACATCATGTTCATCGGCGACTTTGAAAAGGCCGTTATCTGGTCCAACGAGGCCGTCAAGGGCTGCAAGCGCTTCCTTGACCGCTGCTGGGGCCTGATGGATATCGCAAAGGACGAGCTTGCCGTCTCCGCCAGGAACGAATCCATCATCCACAAGACCATCAAGAAGGTCACGGAGGATATAGACCAGCTCAAGATGAACACCGCCATCGCCGCGATGATGACCATGGTCAACGAGTTCTACTCCAACGGCCTCACCAAGGGCGACCTTGAACAGCTTCTCCTGCTGCTCAGCCCCTTCGCCCCGCATATCGTTGAGGAGATGTGGGAGCTTGAGGGCTTCGCCAAGAAGTACGGCAAGATGGCCATGCAGATGCCCTGGCCGGAGTTCGACCATGCCAAGACCATCGACGCTGAGCGCGAAATGGCCGTGCAGGTCAACGGCAAGCTGCGCACGACGGTGATCGTGCCCACCGACGCCGATGAGGCCACGATTATTGCCGCCGCCTGCGCCGATGAGAAGATCAAGCGCCAGATGGAGGGGATGCAGCTCGTCAAGACCATCGTCGTTAAAAATAAATTAATAAATTTGATCCTCAAGCCGGCAAAGTGATTGTTGACAAGCTGAGGAAAAATAGGTATAATACTACTGTTAAACAGCCGATTGTTGGCCCTTGAAGCGCCCACAAGGCGTGTCTGGAGGGAGGGAAATAGATGTCTGAAATATATGTCAAGGAAAACGAGTCTTTGGACAACGCTCTTAAGAGATTTAAGAGAAGCTGCGCAAAGTCCGGCGTTCTGGCTGACCTGAGGAAGAAGGAGTACTACCAGAGCCCCAGCGTCAAGCGCCGCAAGAAGTCCGAGGCCGCTCGCAAGAACAAGAATAAGCGCTACTACTGATCGCCGCCAAACAGCGACAGGAATGCAAGGAGCAGGAGCTGTTTTACAGCTCCTGCTCCTTGCCATTTATATAGGAGGAGTAACCTGTGGAAAACGAAGCGTTAAGCAGAGCGCAGGAGGCGAAGCTTGCAAAGCTTGCAGAAGAATTCTTCGCCGGGGATGAGCGGCCCCTGCCCGGCGTATCCGCGCGCGGCGCGGAGAACCGCCTCTCGGCGATGAAGACGCTGCAAAGCATATATGCCGCGCTGCCCGGGGCGGGGCCGGTGTTTGCGAATCTTGAGGAAGAAGCGCCGAATGTTGCCGCTCCGCGCGTGGTTGGAAGCTGGCTGCATATAGTGACGGATCACGAATTGATCAGTGAGTTTCCCGGCTATGAGTCGGACGAGTTCCTGTTCAAAAGAATAAGCCTTGAGACATATGAGGCGCGCCGCACGCGGGCCGAAAAGGGAGCATGGGGCGAAGTGATCACGCCGTGGCCGTCGCTTGTCCCCGGCAGCGCGCTGGAGGGCGCGGAGGGCTTCTGCGTCAGAACCACGGCATTGTGCAGCAATGGCGAGACGGTCTTGTTGGACGACGGCGAGTGGTCTTTGTTCTTGAAAGCGCCTCGCGGCCTTGCGGGCTGCTATCAGATAGAGCGCCGCCTTGAGATCGTGCGGCTTTGATATACTGCACAGATAAAATATAAAGCCTACATCCGGCATTGCGCCGGATGTAGGCTTCAGTATGTCAAAAAAGCCTCGCAGAGTTTCGCGTCCGCAGACGCGAAAGAGGTATGATACGTTTTCTGCCGCGACATGTGCGTGGCAGAAAACACTTTGCGCGGAGTGAGCGTCGAATTGTCCGCTGTCAGCGGACAACAGAGGCGCAGAACGCAGCGGAGCCTTCTCGAAAAAGTGGCTTCGCCGCTTTTTCGACAGTTTTAAGCCTACATCCGGCATTGCGCCGGATGTAGGCTTCTTGGATCGAAACGATTGGCTGATCGTTTTATTTATTTGAGGTACTGTCTGTCGTAGTTGCCCTGAATGGCCTTGACCATGACGGTCAGCACGTCGTTGACCGGCGTGGGAATGCCGAGCTGCTTGCCGTACTCGGACAGCTTCTCGTTGAGAACGCTTATCTCGGTCTGGCGGTGATTTATCAGCATGTCCTGTGCCATGGAGGGGTAGTAGTCGCCCATGTTCTGGATGAAGTTCTTCAGGTGCGTGTTCTCAAACTCGACAGCGTCGAACGGAACGCCCTTCGCCGTTGCGATCGCGCAGGCTTCCTGCACGACGCCGCGGAAAAGCTGCATGCCGAACTCGTCCTGCGCCACTTCGTATATCTTCAGGCGCAGTACCGCGCACACGGTGTTGACGGTGCAGTTGATGATGACCTTCTTCCACACGTTGGGCCTGTCGTCCTCGTTGAACTCTGCGAGGCAGCCGCCCTTGGTGAACACCTCTGCCAGATGTGCGCCGGCCTTGTCGGTGACGGGGCCGTTCTCCAGTGCGCCGAAGTGCACCAGCGTGCCCTTGACCTCGGTGGAGACGCAGCAGCCCGGCTCACGCAGCTCGGTGCCCAGCGCGCCGGAGCCGCACAGAATGCGGTTTGCCGGGAAGTGCTTGAGCAGGATGTCGTCATTGCCAAGGCCGTTTATGAGGGAGACCACAACGGTGTCCGGGCCGATGCAGGGCATCGCGCTCTTGACCGCGGCGTCAAGCTGCGTCGCCTTGGTCACGAAGATGACGATGTCCATGATGCCGATGTCGTCGGCGGTGTAGGCCGTCTTGAAGCCGTCGAGATGATAGTGCGTGTCGGGGTAAACGATGAACTCAAGGCCGTCCTTTGCGACCTTGTCCATATGCGCCTTGTACATGTCAACAAGGGTGATGTCAGCGCCGCCCTTGCGCAGATAACCTGCAAAGCAGCTTCCCGCTGCGCCGCAGCCGATCATTGCTATTTTCATTGTGCGTGTCTTTCCTTTCTTTTGATAACCGTCACTGTGCCGGGCACAGTGACGGTTTGTTTGTCAGAATGCGCCCTCGCAGTACTCGGTGGTGATAGCGCCGGTCGCGGCGGAGGAAACGCTCTTGCAGTATTTCACGAGGTATCCGGACTTGACCTTCAGCGGAGGCTGCACCCACGCGGCGATGCGCGCGTTGATGGTCGCCTCGTCCACGTTGAGGTTTATGGTCCTGTTCGGGATATCGACGGTGATGGTGTCGCCGTCCTCAATGACTGCGAACACGCCGCCCTCCATCGCCTCGGGCGATACGTGGCCGATGGCCGCGCCGCGCGTTGCGCCGGAGAAGCGTCCATCCGTCAGCAGGGAGACGGTCTCGCCAAGACCCTTGCCGACTATTGCCGCCGTGGGGGAGAGCATCTCTCTCATGCCGGGGCCGCCCTTGGGGCCTTCGTACTTGATGACGACCATGTCGCCCGGAACGATCTTGCCGTCGAGTATGGCCTGCGCCGCGTCCTCCATGTAGTGGAACACTCTTGCGCGGCCCGTGTGCACCATCATCTTGTCGCACACGGCAGCGGCCTTCACAACGCAGCCCATCGGGGCGAGGTTGCCGAACAGAACGGCAAGGCCGCCCTGCTGGGAGTAAGGCGCGTCGATGCTGTGGATAACGTCGTAATCCTTCACGGGATGCGCGGGGATAAGCTCGCCCAGCGTCTTTCCGGCGACGGTCATGCAGGTCGTGTCGATGAAGCCGCGCTTGTTGAGCTCGTTCATCACGGCGTAGATGCCGCCCGCGCGGTAAAGGTCGTCCATGTGATGGTGGCCGTTGGGGCTTATGTGGCAGAGGTTCGGCGTCTGGCGGCTGATCTCGTCAAACTTCTTGAGAGGCAGCTTCAGGCCAAGCTCGTTTGCGATGGCCGGCAGATGCAGCGTCGTGTTCGTGGAGCCGGCGATGGCCATGTCCACGCGGATCGCGTTCTCAAACGCCTTCTCGGTGAGTATGTCGCTGGGGCGGACGTTCTCCACGACCATGCGCACGGCGTTCATGCCCGCGCGCTTTGCCAGCGCCAGTCTCTCGCCGTAGTAGGATGGGATAGTGCCGTTGCCGGGCAGCGCCATGCCAAGTGCTTCCGCAAGGCAGTTCATGGAGTTTGCCGTGAACATGCCGGAGCAGGAGCCGCAGCCGGGGCAGCAGTGCTGGGTCAGCTCTTCCTGCTCCTCGGGGGTCATGTCGCCGTTATGCACCTTGCCGACGGTCTCTATGCACGCGCTGTAGTCGGACACGTCGCCGTTGTAGTGGCCGGTGGGCATGGGGCCGCCGCTTATCACGATCGCGGGGATGTTCATCCTCGCCGCCGCCATGAGCGCGCCGGGGATGGTCTTGTCGCAGCTTACGACCAGCACAAGGCCGTCAAGGCCGTGCGCCATGGTCATGGACTCTATGCTGTCGGCGATGAGCTCACGGCTGGGCAGGGGATACATCATGCCCTTGTGCGCCATGGTAATGCCGTCGCAGATAGCGATGGTGGGGAACTCCACGGGCACGCCGCCAGCCATGAGAACGCCCTGCTTCGCCGCGTCGGCAATGCCGCGCAGGTGGAAGTGGCCGGGAACGATCTCATTGAAGGTGTTCACAACGCCGATGAGCGGCTTGCGGCCTATGTTCTCCTGAAGATGACCGGTTGCGTACAGCAGGCTGCGCGCGTCGGCGTGCTCCACGCCGGAATATATCTTTTCACTTTTCAGCATCGTCTTACTCCTTGACCATTGCGTCCTTTGCCGCGGCGACTATGTCGTCCACGGACAGGCCGTAAGCATCCAGCAGCTCCGCGGCCTTGCCGCTGCGCGGGTAAACGTCGCGCAGACCGAGACGGCGGACCTTGCACGGGTGGAAGTGGCATGCGACCTCGCATATCGCGCTGGACATGCCGCAGAAGAAGTTGTGATCCTCGACCGCAACGGCGCAGTTGCAGCGGCGCAGGACCTCTGCCACGCCCTTGCTGTCGAGCGGCTTGATGGTGGATACGTCTATAAGCGTTGCGTTGATGCCCTCGGCCTTGAGCTTGTCCGCGGCCTCGATGGCGCGGTTCATGATAAAGCCGCTTGCGAATATCGCAACGTCGTCGCCGTAGTGCAGCACCTCGCGGATCTTGCCGTACTCAAACGGCGTGCCCTCGGGGAACACTTCGGGCTCTCTGCCGCTGCCGAGACGCAGGTACACGGGGCCGTCCAGCTCCAGCATCGCCTGTGCGGCGAGGTAGGTCTGCTGTGCGTCTGCGGGGGCGATTATCTTCACGCCGGGCATAGAGCGCATGATGCCGACGTCCTCGTAGAACTGATGCGTCACGCCCTCGCGCTCGCCGCCGAGCATACCGCCGTTAAGGCCGATGAGCTTGACGTTCAGGCCGGGATAGGCCACGAAGGTGCGGATCATTTCACATGCGCGCATGGTCAGAAAGCCTGCGTAGGAAACGACGATGGGCTTCATCCCCGTCGTCGCAAGGCCCGCCGCGATGTCCACGGCGTCCTGCTCGGCAATGCCGACCTCTATCACCCTGTCGGGAAACTCGTCTCTGAATTTGGTCGCCCTTGCGGCTCCGACGGAGTCGGGGGAGACTATAACTATCTTGTCGTCCTTGCGGGCGGCTTCCAAAATGGCCTGCATGGCCGCTTCTCTGGTACTTTTAGTATTCATAACGGCACCTCACATCTTATCCCGGAGCGCCTCTCTGGCGATCTCCAATTCTTCATCGGTCGGCGTCCTCTTGTGCCAGGCGTTGTTGTCCTCCATGTAGGGGATGTTCTTGCCCTTGAGAGTCTTGCATGCGATGAGGGAGGGACGGTCAGTGACCTTCTTCGCCTCGGCAATTGCATTCTGTATCGCGGCCACGTCGTGCCCGTCGATGCTCTGCACGTGCCAGTGGAAAGCTTCCCACTTATCCTGCACGGGGTAGAGGCTGGAAAGCTCCGTCACCTTGCCGCCGGACTGGTGGTTGTTCAGGTCTGCGAAAACGATGAGGTTTCCGGCCTTCATCTTCGCGGCGGCCATTGCGGCCTCCCAGATGATGCCTTCCTGCTCCTCGCCGTCGCCGACGATAACGAAAACGTTGTTGTCAATACCCTGCATCCGGCAGCCGACGGCCATGCCGAGGCCGATGGCGACGCCGTTGCCCAGAGAGCCGGACACGGTGTCAACGCCGGGGATCTTGTTCATGTCGGGGTGACCCTGAAGGAAGCTGCCGATCGTGCGCAGACCCTTCAGCTCGTCAAGGGAGAAATAGCCGCGGCGTGCAAGCGCTGCGTAAAGAATGGGGCAGGCATGACCCTTGGAAAGCACAAAACGGTCGCGCTCCGGCCAGCGGGGCTGGGTGGGGTCAAGTCTTAATTCATCAAAAAACAGTACGGACATTATCTCTGCGATGGACATGCAGGGACCGGGGTGACCGTCACCTGCGTCGTGTACTTCCTGTACAACATCCATGCGCAGCCGGTTAGCCATGCGGGACAGCTCGTCAACAGTCATTGTTGAGTGCACCTCCAAAATTATTAAACGTAGTATGTAGGATGTTTGAATCTTATCAACAAGCGCGCGATTTGTAAAGCCCTTTCTTGTGATTTAACTGACGTTTTGTAGAAATGAACATTTTTGCCCTGCCGTTTTTGTGCACTTTTCAAAATCTCGTGAAGATATTCACATTAATTGCACACTAATCCTTGACAGAATAGGGGAATTTGCAGTAATATACTAAATTATGAAAATGGGTCAATATGGCCAACCGAGTTTGGAGTAGAAATGAGCAAGAATGAGACCGGGCTGCAATATGCCATGATAAAGAATACCTCCGTTGTGGAGAGTGTAAAGGACTGGATAATCGACCAGCTTATAAAAGGGAATCTCCGCCCCGGTAGCAAGCTGCCGACGGAGGCGGAGCTGTGCGCAAATATGGGGGCCAGCCGCAACAGTGTGCGCGAGGCTGTCAAGCAGCTTGAGGCCTACGGCGTGCTGTATATAAAACGTGCCGAGGGTACCTTTGTGACGGACTCGTTCGACCCCAAGATGCTTTCCCCCGTGCTGTACAGCCTTATTCTCCAGAATAACCGGTGGGAGGACTTCGTGGATCTGCGCCGCGCGGTCGATATCGGCACGCTGTACGTCCTCATTGCGAAAAAGCCGGGGGAGGAGCAGCTCGACACGCTCAGGCAGGCGCTTGTCCGGCTGGAGGAGGCCGTCAGCGCCCCGCAGCTTGACGTCCGCCGCATAACCGAGGCCGATTGCAGCTTCCATAATGCTATTATATCCCTCACGCAGAATCCCCAGCTTATAACGCTTTCCGAGTATATAAACCGCATCACCGTTCCCAGCCGCGAAAAGACGACCGAGACCGTCATCGCCGCGGGCGAGATAGAGTCCTACGCCCGCCTGCACAGGCAGCTTTATAATATTGTCAGGGATGCCGACAAGGACAGCATCGAACAGGCCGTGCTCGACCATTATGTTTTCTGGGAGAAGCACACGGACTGACCGTGCCGCACTCATGCCTCCCTTGAAAAGGGAGGTGGCGAAAATTCCCGAATTTTTGCCGGAGGGATTATCGCCGCAGATAAAGCTCAATTTCATGTGTAGAAAGGACAGCGCAGAGAGCCAATCCCTCAGTCACATCGCATACATAAAGTATGCGTGTGCCAGCCCCCTTTGCAAGGGGGCTATGAAGCAGCAGCGGTGATCCACGCACAGCGAATCAATTAATTGGTGCACGGATGTGTTCTCGCGTCATTCAGCGCGCATGACAAACCTACGTCGTGCCTTTGCCTCCATTGAGGTACGTATTGAAACGTGCCGCACTTATGCCTCCCTTGAAAAGGGAGGTGGCGAAAATTTGCAAATTTTCGCCGGAGGGATTCCTTCCCACGGCCAGATGCATTCTCTTTTACGATCCGGAGGGATCTCTCCATCAGCAAAACGCCCTTTCTTTTATGAATGTGCTTGACTGCAAGCAGGCAAAGTATGCATAATAAAACGGCACGCCGCATCCCAGCGTGCCGTTTTCCATCCCAATGCGCCATTTTCACTGCTATATTTTGCATGGAAATCTGCCTGCGTTAAGAAAATTAACGCGAAATATACAAAAACGTTAAGAAAATTAACGGGCAAAATGTGAATCATTTGTGAAAAGTAGCTAAGTTTGACTTGCCATTCTGGTGACAACTCCCAATTTACAACAGGGAAAAGGAATGTTAACATTTAACCAACGTAGGATGCAGGACGTAAATCGCAAAAACACAGCACCCTTGGCCTCGAAGTGAGGCCTTTCAAACTTGTAATGCGGCATGGACCGCATGGAGGATCAATATGAAAGTTGGACTTGTTTACACCAGCACGACTCCCGAGCTTATAGAGCTTGTGGAGCAGGAAGTCAAAAAGCAGTTGGGCGACGACGTTGAGCTGCTCAGTCTTCAGGATCCCAGCATTCTTGCAGATGTACGCGCCGCAGGCTACGTTACGACTGCTCCCGCTGCAAGGCTTATAGGAATGTACATGACCGCCGCACAGCAGGGCGTTGACGCGATATTGAATCTCTGCTCCTCAGTGGGCGAGGTTGCCGACTGCGTGCAGGACGCGGCAAAATATCTCGGCGTTCCCATCGTCCGCGTGGATGAGGAGATGTGCCGCGAGGCCGTCCGCCTTGGCAGCCGCATCGGCGTCATGGCGACGCTCCCGACGACGCTCGTGCCGACGATGAACACCGTCTCCCGCGTCGCAAGGGAAGCCGGCAAGCATGTTGAGCTTGTCGAGTGTCTCATCGACGGCGCATTCGGACTTGATCAGGATCAGTTCAAGGCGCGCCTCACCGAGGCCGCCGCCGGCATCATCGACAAGGTCGATGTCGTGGTTCTCGCACAGGGCAGCATGGCCTATGCGGAGCCGCATCTCACCCAGGTCTATGGCAAGGCCTTCCTCGGCAGCCCCCGCTTTGGCGCGGCGGAGCTGAAAAAGACGCTTGAAATGAAGGGCCTGATCTGATTTATTTGCGCGCAAAAACCTTTATATACAACATGGAAAAAGAAAAGATGAAAGAATGCAGCATCCTTGCGATGATCCTCCTCCTGTTATTCTTTGTGACGATGTTCATGGAATCCATCGCCGCGCTGACCCTGTTCATGCCCATCGTGTTCCCCATCGCCATGAGTGTCGGTGTTGACCCCATCGTCCTCGGCGTTCTCGTCACCTGCATGATCGGTGTCGGCCTCGTCACCCCGCCCGTCGGCATGTGCCTGTATGTGGCCTGCGACCTTATGAAGATAAGGATAGGCTCCACCTTCAAGTACCTGCTGTGGTACATACTCGGCTCCTTCGTGGTGTTCGGTATCTGCATGGCGTTCCCGTCACTCATCACCGCGGCCGGCGCTCTAATGGGATAACGACCCAAGCCGAAAAGCAAAATATCACACATTCGGACAGGCTGCCTCTTGTGAGGCAGCCTGTTTTGCGCTTATCGGACGCCCAGAGGACTTCTTCCGCCTCATTACCGGCGACGGCCGCTTGTGGCCTAGTCCCTTTAGGGAGGGATTGATAAGGTATAATAAGTTGCGCAAATTTAGATAGCAAAAAAGAGAGACATAGTTTGCAGACTCTGGTAGAATGAAGTCACGACACACCATTCTGAAAGGAGAAAGCAAACTATGTCCGAGAAGATTGTACAGCTAAATGAGGAAGTAATCAAGGGGCAACTGAAAGAATTGGTTCGCGGCAGCGTGGAAGAAACGCTGAATGAACTGCTGGAGCAGGAGGCCGAGCAGTTGACTCAGGCTGCCCGCTACGAGCGCAACGAGGCCCGCCAAGGCTATCGCAGCGGCCACTACGACAGGAACCTTACCACGACCTCCGGTGACGTCACACTCCATGTACCCCGGCTCAAGGGAGTCTCTTTTGAAACGGCCATCATTGAGCGGTATCGCCGCCGTGAGAGCAGCGTGGAAGAAGCTCTCATTGAGATGTACCTTGCCGGTGTTTCTGTGCGTCGTGTGGAGGACA
>URPU01000076.1 GCA_900549865.1 uncultured Eubacteriales bacterium | reverse complement strand
TATTTAATGTGATATAGGCTGAACAGCCCATACGGAGTGCGGGCAACCAGCTCATATCTTTCATTGAGCATGTCCTGCACAGGCGGGTACTCCATTGTCAACACCCATTCAATATTGCTATCGGCAAATTCGCTGCGCATTGTGTCGGCGATGGATGGATTATTCATGATCATCCACCTCTGCAAGACAAAGAAGCGAAACGCGGGGCGTATGTCCTCCTCCAGATATAGCCGCCGTGGGCAGTCAAAGGCGATGAAGCTCTTGCGTCCGTCCTCAGGAACGAGCTTCAGCATATCGTGATAATCTTCGACGTATGTTTCGGAAGGCTGCGGAGTTTGAATGTGCTCACGGTAAAATTTCGCGCCAGAGCTTATCACGGCGATGGAGAGCAGGCATACAGCCAACACACGAAAGCTATTCCCGTGTCTTGAATCAGCAGAGAATGTGCACAGCTCACAAATCGCAATGTAAAAGCACGGAGCGAGAAGCATTCCGTAATGGTTGTACGGGTAAAGCGTGTGCAGGAACAGTGTGTTCGTCAACGCGACCGCCAGATAGAACCAATATGCGAGTTTCGGCTTCCTCCCGGTTATCAGCGCGGCGGCAGAGACAGCAATCAAACACCACCCGAAAAAGTACCGCCGCAGTGCCGACAGCACATCATACAGCCCGGAAGCCACAGTGTGCGACGAGCCGGTATAGCTCAGATTAAAAACGACCGTACCGTACCACATATCGTACAGCGCGCCGTGTGCGGCAAAATAGATGACAAACGGAACAATGAGCACTGCCGCTCCAGAAACGAATGCCAGTATATTACAAATTAAATTCTCTCTCTCTCTCTCTCTCTCTACCTTTTATAACCAGTACGACCGCGATAAACACGGCAGCAACGCAGACCGGCAGCGCGTTTGAAGGGCGCGTCAGGAACGAAAACGCAAAGAACAAGCCGTATATAAAGGCATAGCGCGGCGGGTGAGCGTATTCTCCGTATTCCAGACCGAGGCACCAGCGGTACATACAGTAAAACGCGGCGAAAAGCGGGAGAAGCGAGTATTCTTCTATCGTGTTGCCCTCTTGCCAGACGGGCATGATGAAGAATGGCAGCAGCAGGGCGAGAACCAACGACGCCGTGCGTGAAAGCCGACACCGGATAAGGCGGTACGCGGCGTACTCTGCCCCTGCGAAAAATATGATCTGCATAGCAAAAAGCCAGTATTTGCCGCCGGCAGCGTAGCCTAACGCATCAATAAAGAAAATCAATGGCCCCTTGTGGTCAAATAAATACACATACGGCAGATAGCCCTCTGCCCAGTACTTGCCGATGGTCTGGAACATTGCGGAATCCGTACAGTAGTCGCTGTACATCGGCGAGGTGCTTACCGACATTGTAAGCTCTGCCGCCGCGGCGGAGAGCAAAAACAGCAGTGTATATATCACCCCGCGTAGGGCGGGCGACAGCCTAGCATCTTCCTTACGAGTTCTAAGCAAAGTAGACATTGCGATACCTCAAGCCTGACTATGTTATGTACGTGAGAAGAATATACCACATTTTGTCTTCCATTTCAACAAAAACTGTTCAATAAGGATTTGTCGAACAAGTCCATCAAATTCCACATTAATCCTTGAGCTTTCACCCGCGCGGTGCTATACTATAATGTATACTTTTACACGGCATTGGAGCCTTTATGGACAGCTTTAAATTAGTTTCACAGTACAGACCCACCGGCGATCAGCCGGAGGCTATAGATGCGCTCGTCGCCGGGATAGAGAACGGCCTTGACGAGCAGGTGCTGCTCGGCGTCACGGGCTCCGGCAAGACCTTCACCATGGCGAACGTCATCGCCCGGCTCAACCGCCCCACGCTCGTGCTGGCGCACAACAAAACGCTTGCCGCCCAGCTTTGCAGCGAGTTCAAGGAGTTCTTCCCCGAAAACGCGGTGGAGTACTTCGTCTCATATTACGACTATTATCAGCCGGAGGCGTACATTCCCCACACCGATACGTATATAGAAAAGGACTGCTCCATAAACGACGAGATAGACCGCCTGCGCCTTTCGGCGACCTTCTCCCTGCTGGAGCGGCGCGACGTTATCGTTGTGGCCTCCGTGTCCTGCATATACGGCCTTGGTGAGCCGGACGATTTTGCCAATATGGCCATCTCCATGCGCCCCGGCCAGCAGTGGAATATGGACGAGCTTCTGCGCAAGCTCGTCGCGGCGCGGTATGAGCGCAACGATATCGCGTTTGAGCGCAACATGTTCCGCGTGCGCGGCGACACGGTGGAGATATTCCCCGCCTATTGGAATGACCGCGCCATCCGCGTGGAGTTCTTCGGCGACGAGATAGACCGCCTGAGTGAGATAAATGTCGTCACCGGCGCGGCGCAGAGGTATCTCACCCACGCCGTCGTTTACCCCGCCAGTCACTACGTCACCACAAAGGAAAAAATGGCCGCCGCGATAGAGCGCATCCGCCGTGAGTGCGACGAGCGGGTGCAGTATTTCACGGACAATAACAAGCTCATCGAGGCCCAGCGCATAAAGCAGCGCACTGATTACGACATAGACATGATGCAGGAGCTGGGCTACTGCACCGGGATAGAGAACTATTCCCGCGTCATCTCGAACCGCCCGGCCGGAAGCCCGCCAATGACGCTGCTGGACTATTTCCCGAAGGACTTTCTGTTGTTCGTGGACGAAAGCCACGTCACCCTGCCGCAGGTGCGCGCGATGTACCGCGGCGACAGAGCGCGCAAGGAATCCCTTGTGGAATACGGCTTCCGCCTGCCCTCGGCCTTCGATAACCGCCCGCTGAAATTTGACGAGTTTGAAAAGCGCATCCACCAGCGCGTTTTCGTCTCCGCCACGCCCGGCGAGTATGAGCGCGAGCGCGCCGGTCAGATAGTGGAGCAGATAATCCGCCCCACCGGCCTTCTCGACCCGGAGATATTCGTCCGCCCGACGGAGGATCAGATAGACGACCTCATCGGCGAAATAAACGCAAAGACGGCGAAGGGCCAGCGCACGCTCGTCACCACGCTGACGAAGAAGATGGCGGAAAACCTCACCGCGTATTTCACGAACGCCGGCATCCGCTGCCGCTATATGCACCACGACATCGGCACGATAGAGCGCATGGAGATAATCCGCGACCTGCGCCTCGGCGAGTTTGACGTGCTCGTCGGCATAAATCTTCTGCGCGAAGGGCTGGACATCCCGGAGGTCGGCCTTGTTGCGATACTGGACGCGGACAAGGAGGGCTTCCTCAGAAGCGAGACCAGCCTTATCCAGACCGTCGGCCGCGCCGCGCGCAACGCGGAGGCCATGGTCATCATGTACGCCGACACCGTCACGCCCTCCATGCGCGCCTGTATCGACGAGACGGCGCGCCGCCGCGAAAAGCAGATCGCGTACAACACGGCGTACGGCATCGTTCCCAAGACCATCGTCAAGAGCGTGCGTGAGCTTATCGAGATATCCTCCGACACTGCCGCCGTGCGCAAATCCAACGGCGTGAAGCTGACGGAGCATGAGCGCAAGGCGCTTATAGACCAGCTAGAGGCCAAGATGCAGAAGGCCGCGAAGATGCTTGAATATGAGATCGCCGCCCAGCTTCGTGATGAGATAATTAGACTGCGCGGCGAAAAGTGACCGCGCCGCCCGGAATGGAGAGTTTTATGAACCTGATGATAATCGACGGCAACAGCATCGTCAACCGCGCCTTTTATGGCGTCCGCGCGCTGACAGCGCCCGACGGCACGCCCACGAACGCGGTGTACGGCTTTCTTGCCATATTCCAGCGCCTGTATGATGAGATAAAGCCGGACGCCGTCTGCGTCAGCTTCGACCTCAAGGCGCCCACCTTCCGCCACAGGGCGTATGCCGGTTATAAGGCCCAGCGCAAGCCCATGCCGGAGGAGCTGGCCGTGCAGATCCCGCTTCTTAAGGAAGTGCTCGACGCGATGGGCATCCGCCGCTACGAGCTGGAGGGCTATGAGGCGGACGATATCCTCGGCACGGCCTCCCTCATCTGCGAAAAGTCCGGCTGGAAGTGCACCGTCGTCACGGGCGATAAGGACAGCCTACAGCTCATTTCTGATGATACAACGGTCTGCAACGTCAAGACCCGCATGGGCAGGACCGAGACCATAATGTATACCCCTGCGCGCTTTGAAGAGGAGTACGGCTTCGCGCCGCCGCTCATGGTCGATCTCAAGGCGCTCATGGGCGATGCGTCCGACAACATCCCCGGCGTGCCCGGCGTGGGCGAAAAGACGGCGATGGAGCTCGTTCAGCGCTTCGGCGCGATAGATGACATTTATGCACATCTTCCTGAGCTTGATATAAAGGACGGCGTGCGCAAAAAGCTTGCCGCGGGCGAGGAAAGTGCCCGCCGATCTTACTGGCTTGCCACTATCCTGCGCGAGGTGCCCATGGCGTTTGACCCGCAGGAGAACGCGTGGAATAAGGATTACGCCCCCACGCTCTTCGGCCTTTTCAAGCGCCTTGGCTTCAATAAGTTCATTGAAAAATGGGGCGTTGCCGAATGCCCCGGCGAAGCGCCCGCACAGCCCACCGCGCCTGCGCTCGAGTATGTTGAGCTTGCCGGGAGTGAGCAGGCGGAGGCGCTCTGCGCCGCGCTCAAGGACGCGCCGTATGTCGCCGTTCTGCCGCTGGACGGCCTCGACAGGATAGAGCTGTGCGACGGCGCGCGCGTCTACTCCGCGGCATGGTCGCACTGCGGCGACGGGTATAACGCGCTGCTGCGCGCCGTGTTCAGCCCTGATGTGAAGAAGCTCGGCTGCGGTGTGAAGGACACAATGCGCCTTGTGCTGGACGAGGGGCTTAGTGCCGAGGGCTTCATCTTTGACGCCGCCCTCGCGGCCTATCTCCTTGACGCCACAGATGGCGACTATAGCCTCCCGCGCATCTCCATGCGCTGGCTGGGCGCGGAAATGCACGGCGCGCAGGCCGTCTGGGCGCTCTACCCCGTGCTGGAGGCCAAGCTCAGGGAGCTTTCAATGGATAAGCTCTATTATACGGCGGAGCTTCCGCTCTGCCGTGTCCTTGCGGATATGGAGCGCGCAGGGTTCTACGTTGACCGTCAGGCGCTCTACGACTTCGGCGAAAGCCTTAATTCCGGTATCGCCGCCCTGCAGGAGAGCATCTGGGGCTATGCCGGCGGCGAATTCAATATCAACTCTCCCAAGCAGCTCGGCGAGGTGCTTTTCGACAAGCTGATGCTGCCCTTTGCCAAAAAGACCAAGACCGGCTACAGCACCAATGCCGACGTGCTTGAAAAGCTGCGCGGCAAGCACCCCATAGTTGACGACGTGCTTGAATACCGTATGCTGACAAAGCTCAAATCCACCTATGCCGACGGGCTTTTGAAGGTCATATCCTCCGACGGGCGCATACACACGAATTTCCAGATGACCGTCACGGCCACGGGCCGCCTCTCGTCTACGGAGCCTAACCTGCAAAATATCCCCGTGCGCAAAAAGCTCGGCGCGCAGATACGCAGAATGTTCGTCGCCGCGCCCGGCATGTGCCTTGTGGACGCGGACTACAGCCAGATAGAGCTGCGCCTGCTTGCGCATATCTCCGGCGATGAGACGATGAAGGCCGCCTTCATGAGCGGGGAGGACTTCCACACCGTCACGGCCTCCAATGTTTTCAATGTCCCGCTTGAGGAGGTCACTCCGGCGCTGCGCAGCCGCGCCAAGGCCGTCAACTTCGGCATTGTCTACGGTATCTCGGCCTTTTCTCTCTCGCAGGATATCGGCGTGCACCCGAACGAAGCCAAGGCGTATATGGAGGCCTACCTCGCCAAGTATCACGGCGTGCGCGACTATATGCACGCCGTCGTTGAAAGGGCGAAGCAGGACGGCTATGCCGTCACCATCTACGGCCGCCGCCGCGAGCTGCCGGAGCTGAAAAGCTCCAACTTCAACATGCGCTCATTCGGTGAGCGCGTCGCGCTCAACATGCCCATACAGGGCACAGCCGCCGATATAATAAAGCTTGCCATGGTCAACGTCCACTCCCGCCTACGCGCCGAGGGGCTGAAGGCGCGGCTCATCCTCCAGGTGCACGACGAGCTTATTGCCGAGTGCCCGCAGGAGGAGGCGGAGCGCGTCAAGCTCATCCTCACGCAGGAGATGGAGAACGCCGCGCACCTTTCCGTGCCGCTGACGGTGGACGCGCATATCGGCCACAGCTGGGCGGAGGCGCATTGACCTATGGAATATATCATTGCCGACGCCCTTGAGGCCGAGCTTGACCAGCTTGAGGAGATCGAGCACGAGTGCTTTTCCGTTCCGTGGACGAGACAGCAGCTTTTAAGCCAGATGCCGGATGAGTCGCATGTGTTCCTCACGGCGCGCTCCGGCGGCGATACGCTGGGCTATGTAGGCATGGCATACGTGCTGGACGAGGGGTATATCTCCAATGTCGCCGTTCGCGCCTATGCCCGGCAGCAGGGGATAGGCGATGCGCTCATATCCGCGCTCACGGCGCGCGCCGCGGCCCTCGGCCTCAGCTTCATCACGCTTGAGGTCCGCCGCAGCAACGCCCCCGCCGCGGCGTTATATGGGAAGCACGGCTTCGTTCCCGTCGGGGAGCGGAAAAATTATTATGAGCATCCCCGTGAGGATGCCGTTCTTATGACGAAATTCATGAAATGAGGCGCAGATCTTGAAAATACTTTCTTTTGAATCCACCTGTGATGAAACTGCCGTCGCCGTCGTCGAGGACGGCCGGAAAATACTCACCGACCAGATATTTTCTCAGGCGAAGCTGCACGCGGTCTATGGCGGCGTCGTGCCGGAGATCGCTTCCCGCTGTCATGTGGAGTCTATCTCCATCCTTGCCCAGCGCGCCATAGAGACCGCCGGGATACAGCGCGCCGATATCGACGCCGTTGCCGTGTCTTATGCGCCCGGCCTTATCGGCGCTGTGCTCGTCGGCGTGAATTTCGCCAAATCCTGCGCTTACGCGCTCAACGTTCCGCTCATCCCCGTCCACCATATCCGCGGCCATATCGCCGCCAATTACCTCGCCTATCCCGAGCTTGAGCCGCCCTTCCTCTGCCTTGCCATATCCGGCGGCAACACCATCCTTGTCGATGTGCGCGGCTATACCGATATGAAGATAATCGGCGCGACGCGTGACGACGCGGCGGGGGAGTGCTTCGATAAGACCGCCCGCGTCCTCGGCTTGCCCTATCCCGGCGGCAAGCCTATCGACGACCTTGCCCAGACCGGGGATGACACGAAATATACCTTCCCCATCGCCCATGTGGACGGCAATCCATATGATATGAGCTTTTCCGGCCTCAAGACCGCCGTGATAAACCTTGTCCACAATGCCGAACAGAAGGGCGAGGCGATAGACCGCGCCTCTCTCGCCGCCTCCTTCACCAAGGCCGTCAGCGACAGCCTTGTGCCGCGCACGGTGCGCGCCGCGCATGAGCTGGGCTATAAGAAGGTCGTCGTCGCCGGCGGCGTCGCGGCCAATTCCCGCATCCGTGCCGACTTCAAAAGGGCCGCGGAGGCGAACGGCCTTTCGCTGTATATCCCCCCGCTGAAGCTCTGCGGCGATAACGGCGCCATGGTCGGCGCGCAGGGCTATTATGAGTACCTTGCCGGCAATACCGCCGGAAGCGACCTCAACGCATACGCCACCATGGAGCTTTGACCCCGGCGGTATAAGAAGGCGGTTGGAAGATGGGAGTTCATGACGGACACAGAGAGCGCCTGCGCTGGCGCTTTATAGAGCACGGCCTGAAAAATTTCAATGAGCTGAATTCACTGGAGCTGCTTTTGTTCTTCGCTATCCCGCGCCGGGATACGAACGAGCTTGCCCACACGCTGCTTGCGCGCTTCGGCACGCTTGCCGGTGTGTTTGACGCCAGCTATGAGGAGCTGACGTCTGTTCCGGGCGTGGGGGAGAACGCCGCGGCGCTCATCATGCTCGTGCCGCAGATATTGAAGAAAAGCTATGTCGCGCGCGGTGAGGAAACGGCTTATATAACAAATTCCACCGAGGCCGGGAAGTACCTCGTTCCGCGCTTCATGTTCGAGAAGGACGAAATCGCGCTCCTTCTCTGCCTCGACACGCAGAAGCGCGTCCTCTCCTGCACGGAGATCGGCCGCGGCGTTGTGAACGCCGTCAACGCAAGTCCGCGCAAGGTCGTGGAGACCGCGCTGAAAAAGCGCGCAAGCGCCGTCATCCTTGCGCATAATCATCCGGACGGCTTCGCCATTCCCTCGCGGGAGGACGATATCGCCACAAAGCAGATCTATTCCTCGCTTGAGCTTGTCGGGATCCCGCTGGTCGATCATATAATCGTCGCCGGGGAGGACTTCGTCTCCTATGCCGATTCCGGTATGCTGACGATGTATAAATACTGAACGGGAAATATGTAATTATGTAAACAATATTCCGACGCTTTTTTGTAACGTTTTTCACTCGCGGCGTTTTACATTATGCGGCAAAAAACGCCGCGTGCCTTGCAAACACAGCGTTTTACCGATGTTGAAAACTCTGTTGAAAATGTTGATAACTATTTGAAGAATAATTATTAAGAAAAATTATGTTAAGTGCTTTCACCCCTGCGCGGGCGAAAAATCTCGTAAAAAAATATGCCGTTTCTACCAAAAACAGCATATATAATGCTTAATTTCAGACTGTAAAGTGTGTGTGCCCTGCGCGTGAACAAACGGTGAATACATTCCGTAATTTCACACATTGGCCGCATAAAACGGAGGGTAGCTTGTGGAAACCAGACTTGAGCATGACTCCATGGGGCAGATCGCTGTTCCCGCGGATAAATATTGGGGCGCGCAGACGCAGCGAAGCCGTGAAAATTTCCCCATCGGCGTCGGGCGCGAGACCATGCCGCCGGAGGTGATACACGCCTTCGGCATTCTTAAAAAGGGGGCGGCGCTTGCAAACGCCGCGCTGCGCCCGGATAAAATGACGCCAGAGAAGCTCTCGGCGATCTCAAAGGCCTGTGATGAGGTCATTTCCGGCGCGCTGGACGCGCATTTTCCTCTCGTCGTGTGGCAGACCGGTTCCGGCACGCAGACGAATATGAACGCAAATGAGGTCGTTGCAAACCGCGGCAACGAGCTTGCCGGGAAGAAGCTCCTCCATCCGAATGACGACGTCAACATGTCTCAGTCGTCCAACGACACCTTCCCCGCGGCGATGCATATCGCCGCCGTCCTCGCGCTGGAGGGGGCGCTCATCCCGGCGCTCGACGCGCTCATTGCCACCTTTGAAAGGCTTGAGCGCGAGAATGAAGGCGTCGTCAAGTCCGGCCGCACGCATCTTCAGGACGCCACGCCTATATCTTTTGCGCAGGAGATATCCGGCTGGCGCAGCAGTCTTGAAAAGGACCGGCAAATGCTCCTTCTCACGATGGAGCCGCTGCGCGCCCTCGCCCTTGGCGGAACCGCCGTCGGCACGGGGCTGAACGCGCCCGCCGGCTTTGATACGGCCGTTGCCGCTGAGATAAGCAGGCTTTCCGGCACGCGCTTCGTCACGGCGGAAAACAAGTTCCACGCCCTCACCTCCAAGGATGAGCTTGTTTTTTCCCACGGCGCGGTCAAGGCGCTTGCCTGCGACATGATGAAGATCGCAAACGACGTCCGCTGGCTGGCCTCCGGCCCGCGCGACGGGCTGGGGGAGATAACTATCCCCGCCAATGAGCCGGGCTCGTCCATCATGCCCGGCAAGGTCAATCCGACCCAGTGCGAGGCCGTCACCATGGTCGCCGTGCAGGTCACCGGCAATGATGTCGCCGTGGGCTTCGCCGCCTCTCAGGGGAATTTTGAGCTGAACGTTTTCATGCCCGTGTGCATTTATAATTACCTCCAGTCCGTGCGCCTGCTTGCCGAGGCCATCCGCTCGTTTGACCTGCGCTGTGCCTCCGGCATACGCGCGAACCGCGCGAAAATGGAGCATAATCTGCACAATTCGCTCATGCTCGTCACGGCGCTGAACCCGTACATCGGCTATGAGAACGCCGCGAAAACGGCGAAAAAGGCGTATGAGGACGATATCTCGCTCAGGGAGGCCTGCATCGCGCTTGGCTTCATGACCGGCGAGGAGTTTGACCGGGTGTTCCACCCGGAGGAAATGATATGAACGGAGAGAAGAAAATGGACTATTCTGCCGAATCTCTGCGGCTCCATAAGGAATGGGGCGGCAAGATAGAAGTCAATTCGCGCGTCAGCGTCAATACGAAGGATGAGCTTGCGCTGGCCTATACGCCCGGCGTGGCACAGCCCTGCCTTGAGATACAAAAGGATATAAATAAAAGCTATGAGCTGACGCGCCGCTGGAACCTCTGCGCCGTCATTACCGACGGCTCCGCCGTACTCGGCCTCGGCGATATCGGGCCGGAGGCCGGTATGCCCGTCATGGAGGGCAAGTGCGTCCTCTTCAAGAGCTTCGGCGGGGTCGATGCTTTCCCGCTCTGCGTCAAAACGAAGGACGTGGATGAGTTCGTGCAGACGGTGTACAATATCTCCGGCTCCTTCGGCGGCATAAATCTTGAGGATATCGCCTCCCCGCGCTGCTTTGAGATAGAGCGCAGGCTCAAGGAGAAGTGCGACATCCCCGTTTTCCATGACGACCAGCACGGCACCGCCGTCATCATGCTTGCCGGGCTTACGAACGCGCTCAAGGTCGTCGGCAAAAAGCGCGCGCGTATCGTCATAAACGGCGCGGGCGCGGCGGCAATATCCATCGCGCGCCTGCTCATCACCGCCGGGCATGAGGACGTCACCCTCTGCGACAGGCAGGGGGCTATATATTCCGGCCGCGGCGGACTGAACTGGGTCAAGGAGGAAATGGCGCAGATAACGAATCCGCGCGGCCTGCGCGGCACGCTTGCGGAGGTGATACGCGGGGCTGATGTGTTCATCGGCGTCTCCGCGCCCGGCGTGCTGACGGGGGATATGATCCGCACCATGGCGGAAAAGCCCATAATATTCGCCTGTGCCAATCCCACGCCGGAGATATTCCCGGCGGAGGCGAAGGCCGCGGGCGCGGTGGTCGTCTGCACGGGAAGAAGCGACTATCCCAATCAGATAAACAATGTTCTCGCCTTCCCCGGCATCTTCCGCGGCGCGTTCGACGTGCGCGCGAGTGACATCAACGAGGAGATGAAGGTTGCGGCGGCGGAAGCGCTGGCGGGACTTGTGGGCGATGAGCTCAGCGAGGACTATATCATCCCCGCGGCGTTCGATCCGCGCGTCGGCCCCGCAGTGGCGAAGGCTGTTGCCGAGGCCGCGCGCAGGAGCGGCGTGGCAAGGATCTGAGCCCGACCAGCGGCACGAAAAGACCCTGCCGCCGATCGTACCGCAAAACGAATCGACCTTTGAATTTGATCAGGATGGAGGTCTTCTGGTAATATTGCCGCGCCGGAAGCGGAAGCTCCCATTCCATCCGCAGCGAATTAACGATGGAGACGAAGATTCCGTTCCCTAACAAAGCGGTCGCCACCAGGCAATGGAAGCTGCCGGTGCTTTCCCAAACGGCACGAACTTCTTCGCTGCTGCTGCGCGGCAGTGAAACAAGCTCCGACATACCTTTCCTTGTGTGCTGAACTTCAAACGAAGTGTACACGATTTTTCCCCCAGCTTCATTCCGCACACTGTACTTTCTCCT
>URPU01000075.1 GCA_900549865.1 uncultured Eubacteriales bacterium | reverse complement strand
GAACTCCGGGATAAAGACCGCGGGCATCGTGCTAATGCAGTGTGCCGTGGCGTGGATCGCGGCCTTTGCTGTGTATAATATAGGACTTTTGATCGCCTGAGCTTTACGGGAGGGGTGTGTTATGGGCGCTGCCGATATAATTATTCTTGCCGTCATCGCGGTGTGCGTCGTGCTTGCGTGGCGTACGTGGCGTAAAACCGGGGGCTGCTCCTGCGCATCCTCCGGCTGCTGCGGCGATTGCGCCAAATGCTGCGGCTGTGATCATAATAAGACATAAAAAGAGTAGGGATATATATCATCCCTACTCTTTTTATTGATCGCCGTAGATGAATTCATGCAGGCGTTCGCTTTCAGCCTTGTAGTTGCAGCCGGTCACGCCCTCATCCGCGCCGTTGTACATCCAGATATTGTCCCTGTCGGGGATGGTCATCTGCGCGGCCTCCGCGCCGATGAACTTCGGCGCGGCTATCAGCAGTGAGGCGAGCTGCCGCTTTGAAAGGTCGGTGTCGATAAGCGGCAGGATCTTCTCCGCCAGTGTGTTCAGCTGCGCCAGCGTCAGCCCTTTCGTCTTTGAAAGTATGGCCTGCACGGTGCTGCGCTGGCGGGCCACGCGCTGCCAGTTGTCGTCTATGCGCCGCAGGCGGCAGTAGCGCAGCGCACCGTCGCCGTCAAGGTGGTTCATCCCCTCGGAAAACCACGTCTGCGTATACGTGTCCTCCGTCAGCGCGTCTGCCTCGGCGCGCGTCAGCTCTATGTCCACGCCGCCCAGCGCGTCTATCGCCTGCTGAAAGGCTTCAAAATCCATGTGGACATAGCCCGCGATGTCCACGCGGAAGCAGTTGCGCACGGAATCCGTCGTCAGCTCCGCCCCGCCATAGGTGAAGGAATTCGTCAGCATCACGTCGCCATGCCCCGGCCACGGCACGGCGGTGCTGCGCTCAAAGCTCACGAGCTTCACGCTGCCGCTGTCGCGGTCGAGTGAGCACAGCATCGTCACGTCGCCCCGGCCAAAGTCGTCGGAATCGGGCAGACGCTCATCCGTGCCGATGAGCAGGATGTTTATTATCCCGCTCTGCTCCTCCGCGTTCAGGCGCGGCTGACTCGGCCCGAGGAGCTTGCTCACGACGGAGTCATGCGCGTCGCCCACGGCGGCGTTTCCCACGCCGGGGGTCACTGCCGCAGCTCCGGCGGTGCTGCGCGGGCTTGCCGCGGGCGTGGGGGAGGGGATCGCCGCCGCGCCCTGCCCGCTCTTTATTGACGCAATGGCCGTGCAGCCCATTGCAATGGTAAGCGCCGCCGCAGCGGCGAGGTTTCTTATCTGCTGCCTGTCTATGGTCGTTCACTCCCGGTCGCGCCCGCCGTGCGGACGCCTCAGATTACCCTATACCCTCGGTTGACAAGGACACACACGGTTTTGACGGTCATAAAGGATGCCCATACATCCTCAAAGACCTTGGAAATACACAAAGTATTCCCTGCGGCCTTTTCGTCGTCTGGCCGCCTTTCTGTTCCGGCAAAACTGCTTCGCACCTGACCGGTGGAAACGGAATGGCGCGAACTTCTTTACTCCCCCGTCCTCCGAGCAAAGCCCAGCGAAGCGGGTTTGCGAGGAAAAAGGAAGAAGGAGAGAGCATAATGGAGTTTTCACCGCAAGGTGGAAACGGAATGGCGCGAACTTCTTCTGACGCTGTCAGGCGTGTATGCTCTTGTCAACCGAGGGTATTGTGCCCATTTTATACGCGGTTAATACTGGAATAACATCAATTTTTGGTTACATTCGGGGGCAAAGTCTTGCTTTTGCGCGGTAAGCGTTGTATAATTTCATCACAGCAAAGCGCTGTTTATTTGATAATGTTACAGAGAAGGGGATATATTATGAAGGTTATGAAGGTCAAGAAAAAACCGAGTCTGCTGACGAGGGTGCGCCGCCGCTATCACCACGTGTTTTTCAGCGTTGGCTTCTTCCTTGGCGGCGTGATAGGCTTCAACCTCCGCAATATCGTGGATGCCGCTGTTGAAAAGGTGGAAGCGATAAAGGAAAAGCGCGCCGCAAAAAAGGCGGAAAAGGCGGAGAAGTAAGCAATAGGCAAATAAGAAAAAAGGCTGCGAGGTACTTATACAGTACCCCGCAGCTTTCATCTTGTCAAAAAAGCCTCGCAGAGTTTCGCGTCCGCAGACGCGAAAGCAGTATAATTCGTTTTCTGCCGCGACATGTGCGTGGCAGAAAACACTTTGCGCGGAGTGAGCGTCGAATTGTCCGCTATCAGCGGACAACCGAGGCGCAGAACGCAGCGAAGCATTCTCGAAAAAGCGGCAAAGCCACTTTTTCGACAGTCTTACTGCGAGGTACTTATACAGTACCCCGCAGCTTTATTATATCCTGCGTATTATTTCTTGTTCTTCTGATACAGCACCCACAGCCCCTTTAGCAGCAGGTCGTTGTCGCAGAGTATCTCGTGCTTGCAGTACGGCGTGACGAACTGCGCGATGCCGCCCGTGGCGATCACCCGGCACTTTTCGCCGAGCTCCTCTTCCATGCGGTCTATCATGCCGTCAAGCATTGCCGCCGTGCCGTATACGGCGCCGGAGCGCATGGAATCGACGGTGTTCGTGGCGATGCACTTTTTCGGCGCAGTGATGGAGATGTCCGGCAGAAGACTTGCCCCAGCGGACAGCGCCGCGTATGAGAGCTTCACGCCCGGAATTATCGCGCCGCCGAGATAGCTGTGATTCCCGTCCACGGCGACCATGGTCGTCGCCGTGCCCATGTCAAGGATTATGCACGGCGCGCCGTAGCAGCACATTGCCGCCACGCTGCCCACAACGATGTCACCGGCAAGCGTGCCGGGGTCGTCTATGCGCACGTTCAGGCCCGTTTTCATTCCCGGCCCGACCATCATGCACTCATGCCCCGTCAGGAATTTTATCGCCCGCTGCAGGCGGCCCGTCACCGGCGGCACGACGGAGGACATTATTGCGCCCTCAAAGCCCGTCGGCGATATGCCGTATATCTCAAGAATGTCCTTCAGCTTTATCACATACTCATCCGCCGTCTGTGTGGCGCTGGTCTGTATGCGCACGATGTTCAGTATCTCCCCGTCCTCTATGCAGCCGAGGACGATGTTGGTGTTGCCGACGTCAACCGCGAGTATCATTTGCTTTTCCTGCCTTCGGTGTATTTTATTATCTGCGTTATCCCGGATGCGAGCACGAGGTTGACGGCCAGCTCCACAAGAAAGTTCACACCCGTCAGCCCGAATATCACGAAGTACAGCACGCCCTGCCCGCTTGCCCAGCTCTCCAGCGTGGACGTGAAGAAGAGAAGCATACCGGCAATAAAAAGCCCGGTGTTCACGACCGGACATACTATACCGGCAGCTATCACACCCACAAGGCCGCTTTTCCGCGCGGCAAGGCGATAGGCAAGCCCTGCAAGCCACCCTGCGCCCGCGCCCTTGAGCACGCACACAAGGATGCATGCCACAGGCTGCACGCCCATCAGGTATATCACCGTGCCGCCGTCCCAGCCGGCAAGGCCGCTGAGAAGCGTGACAAGGCCGAACACCCCGCCCAGTATCGCGCCCGCGGACGGGCCATACATTGCCGCGCCGATAATGATCGGCGCGAGGGCCAGCGTGATCGGAAACGGGCCGAAACGCACAAAGTTGCCAAGGACTGTAAGCACGGCGATTATCGCCGTGAGCAGGCTCAGCCCGGTCATACGCCGGACGGAACCGCGTGATGCTGCTTTGCTCATATTAAATTTACCTCCTGCTGTCGCTCTGTCATGCAGATGCGGCGCAGCTTCATATTAATATGCCTGTGCACAAATGTCAATACAATAATGCAAAAACAACCGTAAAAATGCTTCTCCTTCTGCGCAGAAGGAGAAGCATTTATATAACTCCGTCAGTTTGCGATGCCGTGGTGCATTCCGGGGCTTGAAAGGTCGAGCGCCTTGAAGCTGTACCCGTTGTCCAGCCCCCATTTTATCACGTCCTCCACGGCGTATACGCTGTAATCCTTGATGTCGTGCTGCAATACCACGGCGCAGCGCTTGCCCGCGCAGCCGGAAATGATGTTGTCCACTATCTTCGCGGTGCTTTGCGTCTCTCCGGCATCTCCGCTGTATACGTTCCAGTCGAAGTAGCGATAGCTCATCGCCTCCAGCTCCTGCGAAAGACGCGTCATTATCCCGCGGTTGAAGCGGCTGACGGTGTTGGAGCTCCCGCCCGGGAACCTGCAAAGCTGGGTGTAGCTGCCCGTCAGCTCGTGTATCATGTCCTCTGTTGCGTTGAAGTCGTCGAAGAACGCGTCCTCCCCGGCGTATATGCGCCCGTATTCGTGGCTGTAGCTGTGCACGCCGATGCTGTGCCCGGCGTTGTATGCGCGCGTTATCACGTCGCGGTATTTCTCGCGGTTGCCCGTGACGAAGAAGGTCGCCTTCACGCCGTATTTGTCCAGCACGTCCAGAAGCTCCGCTGTGTATGGCCCCGGCCCGTCGTCAAAGGTGAGGTATATGGTCTTTTCCTCCGGCGTCACGGCCTCCGGACACGCCTGCCCGCTGACAGTGACGTGCCTCTCCGCGCTGACGCAGTCGCCCTGCGCGTTCGTGATGCTGTAATACACGGTGTAGTCGCCCGGCACGTCCGGCCGCAGCGTGTCGCTGACGGTCACATAGGCGCTCAGGTCGTTCCCGTTTTCGTCGTATGCGGCGCAGCCGGGATCGGCATAGCGCGGCCGCGCGCTTATCGTCACGCTCTCATCCCCGTAAAGCCGGATCTCCGGCCGGGCGAGGGTGTAGTTCGGCCTCCGCTCCGCCTGTGCGCAGTTACCGGCGGCGTCGGTCACGGTGTATATGATACTGTCCCCGCTGGCGGACACCTGCACCGCGACGGTCAGGTCGCCGTCGTGCGCGTCGCGCGCGGTGTACCCCTCCTCGACGTAGCCCTCCAGCCAGTTTGGCCTGTAGTCCGGGTCGGACACAAGCGTTATCTCCGGCGGCGTCGTATCCACGACGTTCACCACGCGCTCCGCCGTGTAGTCGCGGGATTTATAGTGCGCCTTGTATATCAGACGGTAGCTGCCTATCCGGCTCGTGTCCACATTGCCCTGACAGGCCACCTTCAGCGGCAGCGCGCTGCTGAACGCGCCCACGGCGGAGGCGCGTGCCCCCGGATCGCTGAAGCTCTGTCCGTATTCCACGTTCATTTCCGTCTCGCCGCTCACGTAAAAGCGCACGTGGCGGTCGTCCATCATGAAAAACATCCCTGCGGCAAGAAGAAAAACGAACACCGCCGCGGATATCAGGGCGGCGTCCGCCGTCGGGCTGGTTTTCAGCCTTTTCAGAAGCGTTCTCATCTATCTCTGCGCCTCCTGCGTTATATTTATATAGACGCTGTTAGTATCGGTTTTGTTTCCGCAAATATGCGCCAAAACATTTGCGCCGCGTGTTGACTTTCTGCACATTTACGTGTATATTATACATGGTATATGTACCTCGCGGCTTGCACACACGTGTGCCACTGTTGGCCGTCGGTGAAAACGGAATGGTATTTATGCGAATGGGGAGGAACGACATGAGGAAAGCATTCAGACTTATCCTTGCGCTTGCCGTCATGCTGACGGTGGTGCTGTCGCTGGGCGTATGCGCCAGCGCGGACGATCTGCCGCGTGAGAAGGTGGGCTTCGGCTTCGGTATGCCGGAGGCGGCCGCCGTGCCCGCGCACGATCTGACGGATGACGCCGTCACGCTCGACGGCGTGAGCTTCAACGCCCGCATTGAGGACAGCAAGGTGTATATCCGCATAGTTGACCTTGCGGCGGTGAATCTCCTGCGGGAGAATGCCTCCGCGGCGGAGGCGCTTGGGCTGGACTATGCCGGGCTGTATATTGACCGCGGCCTTATCCTCGTCAAGGCCGATGGCAAAACGGCGGATGAGATAGCCGCGATTGAGGAAAAGCTTGCCGCGCTGAAAGCGCAGAGCGCGCCTATAGGCGTCAGCGTCGGGGATGAATACACCCTCGCAAGCGGCGGCGCGGACCGCCTTATCGTTGTCGTTGCCGACCTTGTTTACGGCAGCGCCGCGGCGGAGGATGCATCCGCGCCTGCCCCGGCGGAGGATAAGCCGGTGATAGACGTTAAGAGCAAGAGCACTGCTGCGGGCTCAGACAGGCCGGCTGATACCACAGTGTACTTTTCCTTTAGTTACGGATGGGAATATTATCTTGCAGAGCAGAATACGACAGGTGAGGGCGGGGAAGACTCACCCGCGCCGAATGCGGCGGACAACGCCTCTCCTTCCGCAGGGTACAGTTATGACACGGACAAAATAAGATATTTAGGCTGCAAGGCTGGCATCGTGCGCGGCGAGGGTGACACAAACGAATATTATGTTTTCGTCGATTTCGGAGACGGAAGCGAGCCGACGTTTGTCCGCATAGAAACAGGGGATAGCTACGGCGAGGTCGAAAAGAACACAGAAAAACATATATCAGCGATCCGGAAAGCTTCTGGGCCGTATTCTGAGGATAATCTTGAGCGGGATAAGCTTGCCGAGAGGATACTTATCTCCACCGACGGCACGATGGCGGGCGTCGTGAAGACGATACTGATAAATGACGCCACCCCCGCGGCGGATAAGTTCTTTAATGAAAATTCAAATGTGCCCACCGATACGCCCCCGGAAGGCTATACAAAGAGTAACGGGCAGACTGAGTATGACACTGGTTACTCATATGCTGACGGCACGAAGGCCAAAGATACTCTCTATGGTTACAATTACAGAGTGAATGACGACGACAAGGTAGACATTAAAGACCCGACAGGTGAGACCACGACGGTCGGCATCAGAAATAATGTTAGCCTTGTTACTGACGTCGATACGAGGACCCCCGCACCGAGCGCCGGCACGGAGGAAACGCCCGTCACGCAGGCCGCCGATGTCCCGGCAGAGGCAGAGACCCCGGTCGAAACGGAGACAGAGTAAACTAAATACCAGCGTTATAGGAAAGAGTGCCCGCCGGGGCACTCTTTTTTACGTATAACATAAAATCATAGCTTCGCGCTCAGCCTGTTTGCCAGCGGCTTGAGTCTGCCGCTTATCCAGTGGAGTATCACCGCCGCCGCGAATACCTCCGCCAGCGTTACAACGGCCTCCAGCGCGGCGCTGCCCGTCTTGCCGATTATGCTCAGACAGCCCTCCACGAATATCATGTGCACAAGATATACGTCATAGGATATGCCGTCCGTCCAGTCGAAGAAGCCCTTAAGCCTCTGCGGCCAGCGTATGCCGCGCGTGACTATGATAAACGTCAGAAATACGGCCAGCCCGAAGATCACAACGCCGTATTCAAAAAGGAACTTGAACACGTAATATGTCAGCGTCGATACCTGCCCCAGCACGCTGTCATAATAATAGAACTTGTACCAGTATGTCAGCGCCGTCAGCCCTACGCCCACGACGGCGGATACCGCCCACAGGAGGCGAAGCTTCTTCTCGTCCTTTATCTCCGCGATGAAATAGCCTATCACGTAGCAGCTCAGCCAGTACGGCATGAAGTACGACTCATAGGATTTCAGTAGCACCTCCATCGCGGCGATGAGCAGTATCACCCCCGCAAGGGTGCAGTTCTTCGCCCGGAAGTATTTTTTCAGGTCGTACAGCGCCGGTGTCATCATATAGCACAGCAGACAGTGACAGATGTACCAGAAGTGGTGCACGCCCTGCCAGCCGCTGCGGCCCAGCAGCATTTTGTATATGTTGCTTCCCGTCAGGTTCTCCGGCGCGACGAAGTAGTACACCGGGAAGACCAGCAGGAATACGCACAGATAGTAGTCCAGCAGTATCTTCACGAAGTTTTTAAGCACGAAGCTCACCCGTGCGCCCGGCTCCGTGAATTCCTTGTGCGCGTAGAGGTAGCCGCTCATAAGCAGGAAAAGCTGCACGCTGGTGGAAAGCAGGTTCGCCGTTATCTCGTGCCCCGCCTGCTGGAACATGTGGCAGGTCGTCAAAGACAGCATCGCCAGAAAGCGCATCAGGCTGAATGAATAATTCTTTTCTCTTTTCCTCGTGGTGTCCTGTGCCGGTGCAAGCTGTGCCATGGCGTCCTCCCGTTGCGTATGTATTTGCGTTTTGCCGCTATTATACCAGCATATGCGCAAAAAAGCTACAGCAAATGACGCGGCGGGGCGTGTTAAGACTCGTTAAAAGTCTGATAATCGTTGCCACGCCGGGGTTAATCTGTTATACTGATAAGTTGTTGGAAACAACTAAATTTTATCTCTGCGGCAGCCAGCCGCAGGAAAGGACGTATTATGAAAAACACAGAAAAAACAATGGACAGGATCGTGGCGCTGTGCAAGAACCGCGGCTTCATCTTCGCCGGAAGCGAGATCTACGGCGGCCTTGCGAACACCTGGGATTACGGCCCCCTCGGCGTTGAGCTTAAAAACAACGTCAAGCGCGCGTGGTGGAAGAAGTTCGTGCAGGAGAACCGCTATAACGTCGGTCTCGACGCGGCTATACTCATGAACCCGCAGACGTGGGTCGCCTCCGGCCATCTCAGCGGCTTTTCCGATCCCCTTATGGACTGCCGCGAGTGCCATGAGCGCTTCCGTGCCGACAAGCTCATCGAGGACTGGGCCGGTCAGACGGGGTTTGAGCTTCCCAAGCCTATCGACGCCTTCTCCCAGAGCGAGATGAAGGACTTCGTCGAAGAGCATAATATACCCTGCCCCACCTGCGGCAAGCATAACTTCACTGATATACGCCAGTTCAACCTCATGTTCAAGACCTTCCAGGGCGTCACGGAGGACGCAAAGAACACCGTTTACCTCCGCCCCGAGACGGCGCAGGGCATATTCACCAACTTCGTCAACGTTCAGCGCACCACGCGCCGCAAGCTGCCCTTCGGCATCGGCCAGATAGGCAAGTCCTTCCGCAACGAGATCACTCCGGGCAACTTCATCTTCCGCGTCCGCGAGTTTGAGCAGATGGAGCTTGAGTTCTTCTGTGAGCCGGGCACCGACCTTGAGTGGTTCGACTACTGGCGCTCCTTCTGCCACAACTTCCTGCTGTCCATCGGCCTGAAGGATGAAAACCTCCGCCTGCGCGACCATGACCCCGAGGAGCTTTGCTTCTACTCAAAGGCCACCACGGACTTTGAATTCCTCTTCCCCTTCGGCTGGGGCGAGCTTTGGGGCGTGGCAGACCGCACCGATTACGACCTGACACAGCACCAGACCGTCTCCGGGCAGGATCTGACCTATTACGATCAGGATAAGAACGAGCATTACATCCCCTATGTTATCGAGCCTTCCCTCGGCGTTGAGCGTACCGTTCTCTCCGTCCTGTGCGACGCGTATGATGAAGAGGTCGTCGGGCAGGATAAGAAGGGCAATAACGACGTGCGCACCGTGCTGCATCTGCACCCGGCGCTCGCCCCCTTCAAGTGCGCCATTCTCCCTCTCAGCAAGAAGGAGATACTCACCGGCCCCGCACTTGAGCTGTATCAGGAGCTCAGCAAGGAGTTCATGTGCGATTACGACGAGACCGGCTCCATCGGCAAGCGCTACCGCCGCGAGGACGAGATCGGCACGCCCTTCTGCATCACCTTCGACTTCAACACCGTCGGCACCGAGACCGATGAGGCCGACCACTGCGTCACCGTGCGTGAGCGCGACAGCATGACGCAGGTCCGCATCCCCATCACCGAGGTCAAGGATTATATCTCTGAGCGCATCAAATTCTGATGCTTTGATTCAAATTAGAAATAGAGGCTGATAATACAAATGAAAGACGGATTTGTAAAGGCCGCGGCGGCTTCCCCTGTCATAAAGGTCGCCGATGCTGAATATAACGCGCAGCAGGTCATAAAGTGCATGGCCGCGGCGCGCGAGAAGGGCGTGAAGCTCCTCGTATTCCCGGAGCTTACCCTTACGGGCTGCTTCTGCTATGACCTCGTGGGGCACAGGGTGCTGCTTGAGGGCGCGGCCGCCGCGCTGGAAAAGGTCGTGAAGGCGTCGGAAGGGACGGACATGCTTGTGCTTGTGGGTCTGCCCTATGCCTTTGGCAGCCGGCTTTTAAGCTGCGCCGCCGTGGTTTACGACGGTGAGCTTCTTGCCCTCATCCCACGCGAGAATGTGGCCGGAAGCCGCTTCGCCGATTATCCCGGCGAGGGCGAGCTTGTTTATGTCGGCGCACTGGAGACGGAGCTTTGCCCCGGCGCGCTCTTTGCTCACAGAAGCCTCAACGGACTCACCGTTGCGGTGGAGCTCGGCGCGGACGTGACCGCGGCGGATTCTCCCACGGCGTATTACGCCCAGTCCGGGGCGACGGTCATTGCGCAGATGGCCTCCTTCCCGGCGACGGTGTCCTCCACAGACGACGCGCTGCTTGCCGCGCGCTATGAGTCGAAGCGCTTCGCCTGCGGCCTTGTCCTTGCCGCCCCCGGAAAAGGGGAGAGCACCACGGACAACGTCTGCTCCGGCCTGTGCCTCGTCAGTGAAAACGGCGTGGTGCTTGCGCAGGATGAGCGGGCGGACAGCATGGCCGTGTCTGAGATAGACGTGGACTTTCTTCTGAACCTGCGCCGCCGCACCGGCGGCTTTGACCTTGAGGCGGAGGAGCTTTGCACGGCCCTCTGGGGCGGCGAGCTTGAGGAGACGACCCTCACGCGCGAGTACGTCAAGCATCCGCATCTGCCCACGCGGGCGGAGGATGTTCCTGCCTACTGTGAGCGCGTTCTGGACATTCAGGTGTCCGGCCTTGTCAAGCGCATGGAGTATGCGCATCTTGACCACTGTGTTGTCGGCATTTCCGGCGGCGTGGATTCCACGCTTGCCGTCATGGTCAGCGCCATGGCCGTCAAGCGCATGGGCCTGCCCGCGACGAACGTCGTGGCCTGCACCATGCCCTGCTTCGGCACCTCCTCCCGCACGAAGTCCAACGCTGTCATAGTGGCGGAGCAGCTCGGCGCGGAGGTTCGCGTCATCGACATCGGCAAGTCTGTTTACCAGCACTTTGACGATATCGGCCACGCGCATGACGACTATTCCATCGCCTTTGAAAACGCGCAGGCGCGTGAGCGCACTCAGGTGCTGCTGGACATCGCCAACAAGGTCAACGGCCTTGACGTCGGCACAGAGGATCTCAGCGAGTTCGTGGACGGCTGGTGCACCTTCAACGGCGACCATACCAGCAACTATGACGTCAACCTCGGCCTGACAAAGACGCAGGTTCGCGCGAACGTGCGCTACATTGCCCAGACCACGGACGACAAGGTGCTTGCCGCCGCGCTGTGGGATGTGCTGGACTGCCCCGTCACGCCGGAGCTTCTGCCCATCCATGATGACCAGATAGAGCAGAAGAGCGAGGACTCCGTCGGCTCCTACTCGCTTCAGGACTTCTTCACGCATAAGATAATGATCTGCGGCTTCACCCCGTCCAAGACCTTCCGTCTGGCGAAGCGCGCCTACGGCGACAAGTTCACCGATGAGGAGCTTGTCCGCTGGCTCAGGAGCTATTGCCGCCGGTATTTCAGCCAGCAGTTCAAGCGCTCCTGCCTTATGGACGGCCCCGCGGTCGAGGCGTTCACGGTCTCCCCGCGCACCGGCTTCCTCATCCCGTCAGACGCCGAAGCGGCGCTGTTCCTCGCCGATGTGGACAGGCTCGAAAAGCGCGTCATCGGCAAATAATATATAGCAAGCATTTAGCACGTGTCAAACGAGCGGCTGCCCC
>URPU01000074.1 GCA_900549865.1 uncultured Eubacteriales bacterium | reverse complement strand
CGCAGCGAAGCTTTCTCGAAAAAGTGGTAAAGCCACTTTTTCGACAGTCTCAGCCCCGGTTTTCTTTTGAAAACCGGGGCCTGTTCATATTCTGTTATTTCTTGAAGCTGTCCTTCAGCGCGACGGAGCGGTTGAACACCAGATGGCCGGGCTTCGCGTCCTTGTTGTCAAGGCAGAAGTAGCCCTGACGCATGAACTGATACCCCTCGGAGTCCTTGCCGTTCACCGGCATCGGCGCGGCGGCGAGACCGGCCTCCACCTTGCAGCCGGTGAGCATGACCAGACTGTCCGGATTAAGAAAGTCGAGGAAGTTCTTGTCCGGGCCGTCGGGATCGGGGTCGGTGAACAGGTAGTCGTACATGCGGACCTCGGCGTCGGCGCAGTCCAGCGCATTGACCCAGTGGATAGTTGCGCCCTTGACCTTGCGGCCGTCCGCGGGATCGCCGCCGCGGCTTTCCGGGTCATATTCGCAGTATATCTCGGTCACATTGCCGTTTTCATCCTTCTTGCAGCCGGTGCAGGTGACGAGATACGCCCCCTTGAGACGCACCTCATTGCCCGGATACATGCGCTTGTACTTCGGCGCGGGAACCTCCATGAAATCGTCCGCCTCGATGTACAGCTCACGGGAGAAGCTGACCTCGCGCGTGCCGTCCTTCGGACGGAGGGGATTGTTCTCAACAGGCAGAAGCTCCGTTTTGCCCTCGGGATAATTGGTGACGATGAGCTTCACCGGATGCAGCACCGCCATAACGCGCTTGGCGTTGGCGTTCAGGTCGTCGCGCAGGCAGCTTTCAAGGAAAGCCCACTCCACGGTGGAATCCACCTTGGAAACGCCGATGCGCTCACAGAAATCGCGGATGGAGCGCGAGGTGTAGCCTCTGCGGCGCAGCCCGCACAGCGTCGGCATACGCGGATCGTCCCAGCCGCTGACGTAGCCCTCCTCCACAAGCTTTCTCAGCTTGCGCTTTGACATAACGGTGTAGTTTATGCCGAGGCGGGCAAACTCTATCTGCCGCGGCTTTATCCCCGGAATGGACACGTTGGACACGACCCAGTCATAAAGCGGCCTGTGCGCCTCGTACTCCAGCGAGCACAGCGAGTGCGTGATGCCCTCAAGCGCGTCCTGTATCGGGTGGGCAAAGTCGTACATCGGGAAGATGCACCATTTCGTGCCCTGCCTGTGGTGCTCGATATAGCGGATGCGGTAGAGCACGGGGTCGCGCATGTTGAAGTTGCCGCTGGCAAGGTCTATCTTCGCGCGCAGGGTATAGCGTCCCTCTTCAAACTCGCCGTTTTTCATGCGCTCAAAAAGGTCGAGGCTTTCCTCAATGGGCCGGTCGCGCCACGGACTGACGGCGGGGTGCGTCGTGTCGCCGCGGTATTCCTTGAACTGCTCCGGCGTAAGCTCACACACGTAGGCGAGGCCTTTCTTTATCAGCTCTATCGCGTATTCATAGGTCTTTTCAAAATAGTCGGAGCCGAAGAAAAACCTGTCTCCCCAGTCAAAGCCCAGCCAGTGGATGTCCTCCTGAATGGCCTCAACGAATTCGTTGTCCTCCTTGGCAGGGTTCGTGTCGTCCATGCGCAGGTTGCACAGTCCGCCGAAATGCTCCGCCGTGCCGAAGTCTATCGTCAGCGCCTTGCAGTGGCCGATATGCAGATACCCGTTCGGCTCGGGCGGGAAGCGCGTGTGTATTTTCATGCCGTAGCAGCGGTGTCCCTCGGAAAGATCCTCAACGATAAAGGAATCAATAAAATTTCTCGCAGTTTCTTCCATGGCTCGTATCTCCTGTGAAATAAATATCTTGTATTATAAACGATTATAGTAGATATTACAATAAAAAAATGATATGCTATAGAAAAAAGAAGGAGTATGCTTCATGTCTGAAAGCTTTGACATAATTATAATCGGCGGCGGCGCTGCATCGGCAGGGGCCGCGCTGACGGCGCGAAGCCGCGGCAAGACCGTCGGCATAGTTGCAAACCCCGCGGAGACCAGCGGCTTATACAAGGCGGGGCACATCACGAATTACCCCGGCTTCGATTCGATTTCCGGCCGGGCGCTCGCTTTGCAGTTTCGCACGCAGACAGAGGCCGCGGGCGCCAAGTTCATTCCCGGCCGGGCGCTCTCCGTCACGCCGCTTGGCGGCGGCTTCGGCGTTGCCGTGGGCAATGATTTCTTCATGTGCCGCGCGGTGATTCTCGCCGTCGGCCTGACGCGGGAAAGCCTTTATCCCGGCGAGGCGGAGTTCCTTGGACGCGGCGTGAGCTACTGCGCGACCTGCGACGGGATGCTTTACCGCGGCAAGACCGTCGCCGTTATCGGGGCCGGTGCGGAAGCGCGGCATGACGCGGACTTCCTTGAGGGCATCGGCTGCACGGTGCTGCGCTTTGAAGAAAGCCTGCGCTTTGAGATACGCGGCGGGGAGAAAGCACAGACGCTTGTTGCGGGCGCAACAGAATATAGTGTTGACTGCGTGTTTATAATAAAAGAGAACATCGCGGTCACGCGCCTTGTGCCGGGGCTGGACAGCTCAAAGCGCGGGATAACGGTCACGCGTGCAATGGCGACGAACGTCGCCGGGGTGTTTGCCGCCGGCGACTGCACCGGGAAACCGTATCAGCTTGCAAAGGCCGTGGGGGAGGGCAACGTCGCGGCGCTCTCCGCCTGCGAATATATAGATGCAAAGGAGAAATAAAAATGGCAGTTTCGCATATCAAAACTTCGGAATTTGACGGATTCATTGCCGGTGGCGCGGCCCTTGTGGACTTCTGGGCGACGTGGTGCGGCCCGTGCCGCATGCAGGCCCCGATACTTGAGCAGCTTGACGCTGAGCTTGGCGGCAGCGTGAAGATCGGCAAGGTCGATGTGGATGAGGAGCCGGAGCTTGCCCGGCGCTTCGGCGTGATGAGCATTCCCACGCTCATTGCGTTCAAGGACGGCAAGCCCGTGTCAAAGAGCGTCGGCGTGACGGACGGCGCGGGGCTTAAAAAGATGCTTGGCCTTTGATGCGCGGGTATTGACAAATCAGACTCCGTAAATTATAATCCTTTTGTTGCTGTGACGGGCAGGAGTACGCAGAGTGCTTTGCTTCAGAGAGGGAACGGACGGTGAAAGTTCCTGTGGGGCGCTGCGGAAGGTCGGCTCTGAGCATGCCGGGTGAAGGTCATCTGCGTAGTCCGGCCGTGTTCCTCGCGTTAAGAGGACAAGAGTGCCGCAGTTTTTTGCGGAATTCAGGTGGTACAGCGGTAATTTGTCGCCCTGAAGCTATATGCTTCAGGGCGTTTTGCATGGAGAGGAGAATGAAAATGAAAGAGCTTCCGAAGGTTTATGACCCGAAAGCGACTGAGAAGAAGATCTATGACATGTGGATGCAGGGCGGTTATTTCAAGGGCAGGATAGACCCTGACAAAAAGCCCTTCTCCATCGTCATGCCGCCCCCCAACGTTACCGGCCAGCTCCACATGGGGCACGCGATGGACTCCACGCTTCAGGATATCCTCACCCGGTATAAGCGTATGCAGGGCTACAGCACGCTGTGGATACCGGGCGTTGACCATGCGGGCATCGCCACCCAGATAAAGGTGGAGGAAGTCCTGCGCAAGACCGAGGGCAAGACCCGCTATGACCTTGGCCGCGACAAGTTCCTTGAGCGCGTCTGGCAGTGGAAGGAGCAGTACGGCGACCGCATAGTTGAGCAGCAGAAGAGCATGGGCGTAAGCTGCGACTGGGACCGCAGCCGCTTCACCATGGACGAGACCTGCGCCAAGGCCGTGCGCGAGACTTTCTGTGAGCTTTACGACAAGGGCCTCATATACAAGGGCCGCAGGATGATAAACTGGTGCCCGAACTGCCGCACGGCGCTGTCCGATGCGGAGGTCGAGTATAAGGATATCCCCGGCAGCTTCTGGTACATCCGCTACCCGGTGGAGGATTCCGACGAGGAATTCATCATCGCCACCACGCGCCCGGAGACGATGCTCGGCGATACCGGCGTTGCCGTCAATCCCGAGGATGAAAAGTACAGGCACCTTGTCGGCAAGAACGCCATTCTTCCGCTCGTCGGGCGCAAGCTCCCCATCGTGGCGGATGATTATGTCGAGCTGGGCTTCGGCACCGGCGCCGTCAAGATGACGCCCTGTCACGACCCCAACGACTATGAGGTCGGCCTGCGCCATGACCTTGCGCAGATCCAGTGCATCGACGAGGACGGCAAGATAATAAACGGCGGCAAGTATGACGGCATGGACCGCTATGAGGCGCGCAAGGCCATCGTGGCGGATCTTGAGGAGCAGGGCTATCTCGTCAAGGTCGAGCCGTACAGCCACAACGTCGGCTGCTGCTACCGCTGCGGCAAGGCGGTCGAGCCGATGCTTTCCCCGCAGTGGTTCGTCAAGATGGAGCCGCTTGCAAAGAAAGCGATCGACGTCGTCAAGGACGGGCGCATAAAGTTCGTGCCGGAGCGCTTTACAAAGACGTATCTCAACTGGATGGAGAACGTGCACGACTGGTGCATCTCCCGCCAGCTCTGGTGGGGCCACCAGATCCCCGCGTGGTACTGCGACGACTGCGGCCACATCACCGTCTCGCGTGAGGACGCGGTCGAGTGCGAGTGCTGCCACAGCAGGAATATCCGCCGTGATGAGGACGTGCTGGACACATGGTTCAGCTCCGCGCTGTGGCCGTTCTCCACGATGGGCTGGCCCGCAAGCACGCCGGAGCTTGACTATTGGTATCCCACCTCGGTCATGGTCACGGGCTATGATATAATCTTCTTCTGGGTCGCGCGCATGATATTCTCCGCGATGGAGCAGATGGACAAGGAGCCGTTCAAGACTGTGTTTATCCACGGCCTTGTGCGTGACAGCCAGGGGCGCAAGATGTCCAAGTCTCTCGGCAACGGCATCGACCCGCTTGAGATAATCGACAAATACGGCGCAGACGCGCTTCGCTTCAACCTCATCACCGGCAACTCGCCCGGCAACGACATGCGCTTCTACGTGGAGAAATGCGAGGCCATGCGCAATTTCTGCAACAAGATATGGAACGCCTCCCGCTTCGTCATGATGAACCTCACCGTTGAAAAGAACGAGCTGCCTGAGAAGCTGGAGATAGAGGACAAGTGGATACTCTCCAAGCTCAACGATGTCGTCAAAGAGGTCAACGAAAATATGGACAGCTTTGAGCTGGGCGTCGCCGCGGGCAAGATATACGACTTCATCTGGGACAGCTACTGCGACTGGTATATAGAGCTTACGAAGCCCCGCCTCAACGGCGAGGACGAGGCGGCAAAGCTCTCCGCGCAGAAGGTGCTGCTGTACGTGCTGGTGGAGATACTCAAGCTCCTGCACCCGTTCATGCCCTTCATCACCGAGGAGATCTGGCAGGCGCTGCCGCACGAGGGCGAGGCGCTCATGATAGAGCGCTACCCCGAGTACAAGCCGGAGCTGTCCTTCCCCGTGGATGAGCAGAACTTTGAAATGGTCATGACGGCCATAAAGGCTGTGCGCGCCCGCCGCAGCGAGATGAACGTGCCCCCGTCCAGAAAGGCGCACCTCATCATCGCCACGGATAAAAAGACCGCCTTCGAGGCCGGCACGAGCTATATATGCAAGCTTGCCTATGCAAGCGCGGTGGAGTTTGCAGAAGCAAACGCCGCCGGCAGCGACGGCACCGTGTCCGTCGTGACGGATAACGCCCGCCTCTTCATGCCCATGGCTGAGCTTGTCGATCTTGACAAGGAGCGCGAGCGCATCAAGAAGGAGCTTGCCAACGCGGTAAAGCAGCTTGAAGGCCAGATAGCGAAGCTTGCAAATGAAAAGTTCGTCTCCCGCGCGCCGGAGGCCGTCGTCAATGCCGAGCGCGAGAAGAAGGTAAAGCTTGATGCCTTGATAGAGAATCTTAAGCTCAGCCTTGAAAATCTCGGCAAATAATCGCGCGCAATTCCGGATTCGACGAATTTTTCAAGAAAAAATAGTTAAAATGGCATCGCATACGATCGTATGCGGTGCCATTTTTGCATTCTTTGAGGTGACGTTATGGATATACGGACAACTTACCTTTCCGGCAGGCTCACGCTTTATCTCACGGGAGAGCTTGACCATCATGAGGCGCGCTGCGCGATACGCACGATAGACGAGCTTATGGACGAATACCTGCCGCGCGACTGCGTGCTCGACCTGAACGGCCTGAACTTTATGGATTCCTCGGGCATCGCGGTGATAATCAAACTGAACCAGCGAATGAAAAGCCTCGGCGGCAGGATGTGGGTCGAAAACCCCGCAAAGCAGCCGCTGCGTGTTATCGACGCCTCCGGGATAGACAGGCTCGTGCCGGTGGCGATAAGCAAATAAAAAGCTTCACATATAATTTCGCGGCTTGACCGCTTGGAGGAGAAAATGAACAGTCTCAATTACATAAAGCTCGAATTCCCGAGCAAAAGCTCAAACGAAGCCTTCGCGCGCATGTCTGCCGCGGCCTTTGCATCCCAGCTCGACCCGACTATGGAGGAGCTGGGCGACATCAAGACCGCCGTGTCCGAGGCCGTGACGAACTGCATCGTCCATGCGTATCCGGACAGGATAGGCCGCGTCAGCATGCGCCTGCGCATACTCGAGGGCGGCGTGCTGGAGATATCCGTGCGCGACTGGGGATGCGGCATAGAAAACATAGAGCGCGCCATGGAGCCGCTGTTCACGACCGGCGGTGAGGACAGAAGCGGCATGGGCTTCACTATCATGTCCAGCTTTATGGACAAGCTGCGCGTGCGTTCGCTTCCGGGGAAGGGAACGACCGTGACCATGCTGCGCACCATCAGCCCGAGAGTGGGGCGGAAATGAGCGCCGATATCTATGCCGGCATCCGCGCGGCTCAACAGGGCGACAGGGAGGCCGCCGGCCGCCTCGTTGAGGAAAATTCCGGCCTTATATGGAGCGTCGCACGCCGCTTTTTCGGCCGCGGCGTCGATCCGGACGATCTCTATCAGCTCGGCTGCGTGGGCTTCCTCAAGGCGATAGACGGCTTTGACGAAAGCTTCGGTACGCGCTTTTCGACCTATGCCGTGCCGAAAATATCCGGCGAGATACGCCGCTTCCTGCGCGATGACGGCGCCGTCAAGGTCAGCCGCGGCATAAAGGAGCAGGCCGCGCAGATACGTGCCGCGCGCCTTGCGCTGGAGCAGCGCATCGGCCGTGAGCCGAACATATCAGAGCTTGTGGAGGAGACCGGCTTCTCCGCCGAGGAAATAGCCTTTGCCGAGGTCGCAACAGGCCCGGCGGAGAGCTTGCAGCGCGAAAACGGAGACGACGGCTTCACGCTTGAGCTTATCCTCGGCGATTACACGGCGGAGGAGAAGCTGGTGGAGCACGTGGCACTGCGCGCGGCGATAGAAAAGCTGCCGGAGAAGGAGCGGCAGGTCGTGGCGCTGCGGTATTACCACGGCATGACGCAGCAGAACTGCGCCAAGGTCATGCATGTGTCGCAGGTGCAGATATCGCGCCTTGAGCGCCGCGCGGTGGATGCGCTGCGCGCTATGCTGGAATGAACTGAACAGGAAGATGCACGAGCGCCCGGTATTTACCGGGCGCTCAGCTTGTCGTCTGAAAAAGCTTGACAATCGTAAAAATAACTACTATAATAGTATTTGCAAATACTATTATAGCGAGGGCATTCAAATGACCGATGTGAAAAAGGTGTGGGAATCGTGGGGGCAGGCGTCAGCACTGTATACGGAATGGGCCGCCGCGAGGAATATAAATCCGTACCGGCTCTTTGTCCTGTACGCGATAGACGGGGATGAAGCGCTCACACAGCGCACGATCGCAGATTTCACCGGACTTTCAAAGCAGACGGTGAACACGGTCATACGAGCCCTGCGGGATGAGGGTTACGTCACGCTTTCCGCGGGAAGCGCGGACCGCAGGGAAAAGCATGTGCGCCTGACGGATGAAGGGGCCACCTATGCCAAGGAACTGCTCACGCCGCTTTATAAGCTTGAAAGCACCGTGGTGGAGATGATCGGCGCGGAGCGTATCAGGGAAATGATGAATACTATCAAGCTGTATAATACCGTTTTTGAAAAAGAGGTCGGCAATGGATAAGACAAGAATGAAAACATTTTTTTCGTATGTGATCCCGTCTGTGCTCGCGTTTGCGCTGTCCGGCGTGTATACGATAGTTGACGGTTTTTTTATCGGGCAAAGTCTGGGTGACATCGGTCTGGCCGCTATCACGCTGGGCTATCCGGTCTCGGCGCTGGTCGGCGCGGTCGGCACGGGCATAGGTCTTGCGGGCGCGATACGCTTCACGATTTTAACCTCGCAGGGGGCGGACGGCAAGCGGCAGGAATGCTTTTCCGGCACGGCGCTGCTGCTTCTGCTTGTGGGTGCGGTGCTCACAGCGATATTGCTTGCACTGACGCGCCCCATCATGCAGCTTCTCGGCGCGCGCGGGGAAGCGCTTGCACTTTCAACGGAATATGCCCGCGTTATTGCCATGGGGGCTGTGTTCCAGCTTCTGGCGACGGGCTTTGTTCCATTTATCCGCAATATGGGCGGGGCGTCCTTTGCAATGGCGGCAATGATAATGGGCTTTGTGTCGAATATCGTGCTGGACTATACCTTCGTGTGGGTCATGGACTGGGGCATGACGGGCGCGGCGCTGGCAACCATTATCGGACAGGCCGTTACGATGATCGCGGCGGTGCTGTACTTCACGGCAAAAAAATGCGCCCTGCGTCTGCCGCGCGCCGGTGAATTGGCCGCGCTTTGGAAAGATGTGCTCAAGGTGTCTCTTTCGCCGTTCGGACTTACGTTTTCACCGACTATCACAATGCTCCTGATGAACCGCTTCCTTCTGCTGTACGGCGATGAGCGCGCGGTGGCTGTCTATGGCTGCATCGGATATATAATTTCAATCATCTATCTGCTGCTTCAAGGCGTCGGCGACGGAAGCCAGCCCATTATAAGCAGCTGCTACGGCGAGGGCGACGCGATCTCCGTAAAGCAGGTGCTTGACCTGACGTACACGACGGCTGCGGTGATAACAGTTGTCACTATGCTGGGCGTGTTCCTCACAAGGGAGAAGGTCAGCGTGCTGTTCGGCGCGTCGGCGGACGCAAACGTGCTTGTTGTCCGCTATCTGCCGTATTTTCTGGCAACGCTGCTGTTCCTTGCCTACGTGCGCATCACGACGGCGTACTTTTACGCAACGGAAAAAACAATGCTTTCCTATGCGCTGGTTTATGCGGAGCCCGTTTGCACGCTGCTGCTTCTGGCGCTGCTTCCGCTTGCGCTGCGCCTGACGGGCGTTTGGCTGGCCGTGCCGCTTGCGCAGGTGATGACCTTCGTTGTCGCTGTGTGCGCGAAAAGGCACGTTGACAAAACTCAGACGGCTTCGTAAGTCTTAAAACATCACATTCACATCCACCGGCCCGTATATGCCGCGTATGCGCCCGCTTTCGGTGTACTGCCAGATATCATACCGGTAGTTCACCGACGGCAGGGCGTTATTTCTCGTGTAATTTGCAATCCACACGCAGTGCCTTGAAACCGAGGGGTAGTCAAGCTCCTGCCCGATGTAATACGTTCCGGAATAAAACCCGGTGCTGTAGCCGCGGCTTTCCACCGTGCGCGCGAAGGCGTTTATTATCCCCGCGCGCTGCGCGCGGCTGAGCTTGTCCGCCCGCCCGTTGGGATAGCTTCCGGAATACTCGGTGTCTATGAATATGGGCATTTCGAGCGGCGCGCCTTTCAGCAGGGAAAGGGTATACTCCGCCTCGGCGACAGCCTCCTGAGCGTTGACAGCGGTCGAGTAGAAGTATACTCCGAGCTTGAGCCCAGCGCTCTTCGCGGCCAGAAGGTATTCCCTGAACCGCGTGTCTGTATAAAGCCGCCCCGTGCCCCAGCCGCGCCCACCGGCGCGCAATATGACGAAGCCGACGCCCTGCTCACGCAGCGCCTCCCATTCGATGCGCCCGTTATAGCAGGAAAGGTCAAGCCCAACGGCGGACGCGATGCGGCCGTCTGCGCCGAGATAGTACAGCCTGCCGTCAACTGAATTCAGCCCCGGCACAAGCTGCTCAAGCGACGGCGCCTCATGCGTCAGCGAGCTTACCGCGCATTCAACGCTGCCGGGCGTTTTATACCCCTCGTGCGGCGACATCGTCACGGTGTAAAGTCCGGGGATAAGCTCCACAAGATAGCAGCGCCCGTCGGTGTAGGTGGCGCATATTATCTCATCGCCGTTCGGTGCGGTCAGTGTAAGCTGAAAGCGTTCGCCCTCTATGGGCGCGCCGTTTTCATCGCATACGCTTATCAGAAGATCCTCGCCCTCGGAGTATACCGAGAGGTATGCGTCCGTCAATTCATCCGGCTGGCTGCTTTCGTCATCCGCCGGGGCGGCGGAGAGCGCCTCTATTGCGGCGGCGCGGTTTGCAAGGTACAGCTTCACCTGCGGCATGAGTATGAACGCGCATATGGCAAGCGCGATGCATGGCAGCAGCACGACAAGCAGCCGTTCATACCGCGGCTCCGACATTTTTTTCAGGATACCGGCAAGGAATCGTTTCATAGGCTTTTCTTTCTCTGACAGTGTGCGGTGTTTTTCACAGCGGTTTCAACAAAATAATAGTCCATACGCGGCGGAGTTGTCAATCAATTTTCCGCCTTGTTAATTATGTGCAGTTGTGATAAAATCCTCTTTATGATTACCGAATTTGAAAAAGAATATATCAAGGCGCGCAAGGATTACATACGCGCAAGATTCTCTCAGCTTAACGACAGACAGATAGAGGCGGTTATGGCCACGGAGGGGCCGCTGCTGATACTGGCCGGTGCCGGAAGCGGCAAGACCACAGTGTTAATAAACCGCATCGCAAATCTGCTGAGCTTCGGCCGCGCGAGCGACTGTGACGAGCTTCCCGCTTTCGCGGATGAACGCACGCTCTCGCTGCTGCGTGAGGGCGGGGATGATGCGGCGGTGTATGCCGCGCTCGACCCTGTCGAGCCGTGGCGCATCCTTGCAATTACGTTCACGAATAAGGCGGCGGGGGAGCTCAAGGCCCGGCTTGAGCGTATGCTCGGCCCAGAGGCGAACGACGTCTGGGCGTGCACGTTCCATTCCGCGTGCCTGCGCATTCTCCGCCGCGACGCGGAAAAGCTTGGCTTTTCATCCGGCTTTTCCATATATGATACTTCCGACAGCCAAAGCGTCATGAAGCGCATCCTCAAGGATATGGATCTTGACGAGAAGAGCTTTCCGCCGCGCTCCGTCCTGGGGGAGATAAGCCGGGCGAAGGATGAGAAGATCGGCGCGCAGGAGTATCTCAGCCGCGCGCAGGCCACCGGCGATCTGCGCGGCATAAAGATAGGCGAGGCGTACACGGAGTATATGCGCCGCCTCTTCGCGGCCAACGCCATGGACTTTGACGATCTGATATACTTCACCGTAAAGCTCCTTTCAGAGCATGAGGACGCGCGCACGTACTGGCAGCGCCGCTTCAGATATGTCCTGATAGACGAGTATCAGGACACAAACCACCTTCAATACCTCCTTGCCTCGCTTCTCGCGGGCGGCAGCGGGAACATATGCGTCGTAGGTGATGACGATCAAAGCATATATAAGTTCCGCGGCGCGACGATAGAAAATATCCTGTCGTTTGAGAACGAGTTCAAGGGCTGCCGCACTATCCGGCTGGAGCAGAACTACCGCAGCACCAGCCATATCCTTGACGCGGCCAACGCCGTCATCCGCAACAACGCCGGGCGCAAGGGCAAGGAGCTGTGGACGAATAAGGACAGCGGCGAGCTTGTGAAGCTCTACGTTGCGGACAACGAAAACGACGAGGCGCAGTACGTCGCGGCGAAGATAATGGCGGATTACAGCCATGGGGCGAACTGGCGCGACCATGCCGTGCTCTACCGCATGAACGCGCAGTCGAACCAGCTTGAATACGCCTTCAAGCGCA
>URPU01000073.1 GCA_900549865.1 uncultured Eubacteriales bacterium | reverse complement strand
AGGCGCGTTCCGCGGCACGCCTCGCCGTAGTGCGCGCGCCTGTCGTGCAGATAGACGGCGAACATCAGCCCCAGCGACAATATGTCCGCTGTCACGCGCCCCGCCGTCACCGCCGCACAGCTCAGCTCTATATCCGCGCGCGGCACGCGTGCAAGACAGGCCGCGACCAGCGCGATGCCCGCAAGCTGCTCAATAAGGTGCACAAGGCTTGGCTTCCACACGCGCCCGCAGGCCGTGAAGTAGCCTGACAGCGACGCGCACAGCGATATGCACGGCATACTGACCGCGCTCAGCCGAAGCGAACGCACCGTGCGCGCGTCGCCTATCCACAGAAAGCCTATCGGCTCTGCCAGCAGCCACAGCACCGCGCCCGCCGCCGCGCCGAACAGAAGGCCGTAGGCGAGGCAGCGCGTCATTGCCGGGCGTATGCTTCCGCAGCTATATCCGCCCAGCTCCTCCGATATAAGCCGCGTCGAGGCGAAGCGTATGCCGGACACGGCGAAGGTCGCCATAAGCCCCGTGACGGAGAGCACGAGCTGATACAGCCCTATCCCGGCGGAGCCTATCCGCCCGACGAGCCACACCTGAAAGGCGATGCCTATGCAGCTCATCAGCAGCGAAACGCCCGTCAGCAGAAAAGTGTTGTATACAAGTCTCTTTTTATGAATCATATGCAGCCCTCCCCGTAAAGCATATGCGCGGGGGCGGCATAAGCTGTCCGCAAAATATGTGTAAAAAAATATATAAATGTACGAACCGGCACTCAGGGCAAATGACCTGAGTGCCGGTTGTGGCTGTATATGATATGATGTGCGTTTTGCCGCGTGCCGTCTCACATGCTCATGTCCGCCGGGCCGCCAAGGAGGTTCGTTATGGCGCGGGCATTCGTCTTTATGTCGCGCGCGAAGGCCACGCGGCGCTCCTCTCCGATGCGCGAGGCCGGGAAAGATACGCTCAGCGCGGCGACGGGGGAGCCGCTGTAGTCGAATATCGGCGCGCCGATGCACACCACGCCCAGCTCGTGCTCCTCATTATCCATGGCGTAGCCGTCGCGCCGCACGGCGGCAAGCTCCCGCGTCAGCGCGTCGTAATCGGTTATCGTGTTCGGCGTGAAGGCCGTCACGACCGTGCGCGACCATATCGCGCGCACCTCGTCCTCCGGCAGATAGGCCAGAATGCACTTGCCCACGCTCGTGCAGTACATCGGATTGCGCAGCCCCACGAAGGAGGCCATGCGCACGATGCTGTTGCTGGTGTCCTCTTTATATAGATACACCACCTCATCCCCGTGGCGGGCGACAAGATGGATAGTCTCGCCCGTGGCGGAGGCCAGATGCTCCAGAAACGGGCGCGACACCGACACAAGGTTCATCCCGCCCACGACGCGGCTGCCGACTTCAAAAAGACGCATTGTCAGCCTGTATTTGCCCGTCTCTATATCCTTCTGCACATAGCCGCGCGCGGTCAGCGCCGCAAGAAGCCTGTGCGTGGTGCTCACATGCAGCCCCACCTCCGCCGACAGGTCCGTCAGCGTCATGCCGTGAGAGTGGTTGGAGAGCGCTTCAACAATGTCAAAAACCCGGTCGATGGACTGCACCGGTGAGCCGTTAGCCATAATATGAACTCCATTTTCACAATTTGAAAAAATCTTTTATCATAATTTAACATGAGTAATATTTTTAGTCAACCGTCATTTTGCACTAAAACACGCCGAAAATTCGTTTAATATGTCAGGCGGAAAATTGTTGACAAATGGAAATCAATTTTGTATTATGAACTTGGATATCAAATAGTGATAATCACTTTCATAATATGAAAATAGGGAGGCGCCGGAAATGCGGCAGCAGATAATCGAAAGAGTCGAGAAGGAAAAGCTTATTGCGATAGTCCGCGGCGTCGGCGCGGATCAGTGCAGGAAGGTCGCGCAGGCGCTGTATGAGGGCGGCGTCAGGCTGATGGAGATCACCTATGACCAGCGTGCGCCGGAAACATGGGCGGCGACGGCCGGGGCCATCGGCGCGCTGGCGCAGGAGTACGCGGGGCGGATGTTCGTCGGTGCGGGCACCGTCACGTGCACGGAGCTTGTGGAGCTCACGCACACGCACGGCGGCGGCTTCATCATCTCGCCCGATGTGAATACGGACGTTATACGCCGCACGCGTGAGCTCGGCATGGTCTCCATGCCCGGCGCGCTCACGCCGACGGAGATAATGACGGCGCACAATGCCGGGGCGGACTTTGTCAAGCTCTTCCCCGCGGGGGAGCTCGGCCCCGGATACATAAAGGCCGTGCGTGCGCCGATAAGCCATGTGAAGCTCATGGCCGTCGGCGGGATAAATGAGGGCAACGCCGCGGCGTTTCTCAAGGCCGGTGCCGTCGGCCTCGGCGTCGGTGGGAATCTTGCAAAGCGCGCGTGGATAGAAGCGGGCGAGTTCGATAAGCTCGCCGAAGCGGCAAGGGCGATGACCGCGGCTGTGGCTTCGGCGGCGGAATAATTGAGAGGAAGAGGACAATGGCAAGAGTTATTACTTTCGGCGAGATAATGATGCGCCTCAATCCGGAGGGGTACCTCCGCTTTGTGCAGGCGGACAAGTTTGAGGCCACCTATGCCGGGGGCGAGGCCAACGTGGCCGTCTCTCTGGCAAACTACGGGCTTGACGCGGCCTTTGTCTCAAAGGTCCCCGCGCATGAGATCGGCCAGTGCGCCGTGAATGAGCTTCGCCGTTACGGCGTTGACACCTCCTTCATGCTGCGCGGCGGCGCGCGTCTGGGCGTGTACTACTGCGAAAAGGGCGCGTCACAGCGCGCCTCCAAGGTCATATATGACCGCGCCGGTTCCGCCATCGCCACGGCCAAGGCGGCGGAGTTCGACTGGGATAAGATATTCGACGGGGCCGATTGGTTCCACTGGACAGGGATAACCCCGGCCCTCGGCGGTGAAATGCCGGAGGCCTGCCTTGCGGCCTGCAAGGCGGCAAAGGCAAAGGGCGTCACGGTCTCCTGCGACTTAAACTACCGCAAGAAGCTGTGGACAAGGGCCGAGGCCGGTGAATGCATGGCAAAGCTCCTGCCCTATGTGGACGTCTGCATCGCCAATGAGGAGGACGCCAAGGACGTTTTCGGCATCGAGGCCGAGAATACGGACATCGACAGCGGCAAGCTCGACCATGCGGGCTATATCAGCGTCGCGCGCCAGATCGCGCAGCGCTTCGGCTGCAGGAAGGTCGCCATCACTCTGCGCGGCTCCATCTCAGCCAGCGACAACGACTGGGCCGGGATGCTGTACGACGCAAAGACCGACTCCGCCGTCTTTTCCACGACCTACCGCGTCCATATCGTTGACCGCGTCGGCGGCGGCGACAGCTTCGGCGGCGGGCTTATATACAGCCTGCTCTCCGGCAAGGACGACCAGAAGGCCATTGACTTCGCCGTCGCGGCCTCCTGCCTCAAGCACAGTGTTGAGCATGACTTCAACCAGATGAGCGCCGCCGAGGTCGAGGCGCTTGCCGCGGGCAACGCTTCCGGGCGTGTGCAGCGTTGAGGCGTCTGAAACAGGAATTTGAACGGTGTGCAATTCCAAGCGGCCGTCAAATAAATAAATTTAAAAAGAAAGAGGAAACAACCATGAAAAAGCTTATAGCACTTGCACTGGCGCTCGTTATGGCGTTCGCGCTGTGCGCCTGCGGCCAGCAGGCGGCTCCCGCCGCTGAGGCCCCCGCGGCTGCTGAAACTGAGACCCAGATCGAGGCCAGCACCGAGGCCCCCGCGGTAGACCTGAGCAATCTCAACGTCACCTGCGTCGTCCCCTATGACGCCGGCGGCGGCACCGACGCCGTTATGCGCGGCCTTGCCGACGCGGCGAAGGGCAGCTTCAAGAACATCAACGTCGAGAACCGTTCCGGCGCGGGCGGCGCGACCGGTATGCTCTACGGCGCGAATGCGGCCAATGACGGCTCCGTCGTCACCATGGTCACGGTCGAGCTCGTCACTCTCGAGGCGATGGGCAACAACGCCGGCCTTACCTATGACATGTTCAAGCCCATCATGCTCGTCAACTCCGCTTGCTCCGCGATAACCGTCAAGGCGGACGACGACCGCTTCAACAGCCTTGAGGACTTCATCGAGTACTCCAAGAACAACGAAGTAACCGTCGGCAACTCCGGCATCGGCGCCATCTGGCACCTTGCCGCGGCCGGTCTTGCAAAGACCGCCGGCACCGAGTTCAAGCACGTCGGCTATGACGGCGCTGCCGGTGCTATCACCGACCTGCTCGGCGGCCACATCGACGCTGTCGCCGTCTCCTACTCCGAGGTCAACTCCTTCGTTCAGTCCGGCGACCTGAAGGTCCTCGCCGTCATGGCGAATGACCGCCTCGCCGCTATCCCCGATGTGCCCACCTGCAAAGAGTGCGGCTATGACGCAGTCCTCGGCACCTGGCGCGGCATTGCCGTTCCGGCCTCCACGCCCGATGACGTCGTGGCGGAGCTCTACCGCATCTTCTCCGAGGCTGCTGCCTCCGACCAGTTTGTTGAGTTCATGAACAACACCAACAACGTCATTGACATCATGGACGGCCCCTCCTTCTATGAGATGATGGGCACGCAGCGCCAGCTGTACATCGATCTCGTCAATGAGCTTGGCCTCAAGGTCGGCTGATATCCGCGCAATACATAAAACCTCTCAGGGGGCGGAGCCTTCGCTCCGCCCCCTCCGGCTTTTCCGCGAACCTCAAACCACTTCAATCATGTTGGGAGGCACTCAATGAAAAAGGGTAATATTATTGTCTCGGTGCTGTGCGCGATACTTGGCATCACTGTCATCGCCATAGCCTCCGGTTACCCCACCGCGGCCGACTACGGCACTGGCGTGCCCGGCCCCGGCCTCTGGCCGATCTGCATCTCGGTCGTCATGCTGCTGTGCGCGGCAATTCTTGCGGCGCGCACGCTCAAAATGAAGCCGGAGGATGACGAGAAGATAGAGCTGTGGACGCCCGGCACCCGCCGCGTGTATATCTCCATGCTCATTCTCGTGATCTACACCATCCTTCTGCACCCCGTCGGCTTCATCCTCACCACCACTGCCATGCTCTTCACGTTCATCCAGTGGTTCGGCAAGAAAAAAATCTACATCACCTTTGCTATCTCCGCGGCGGCCACCCTCGTGGTGTACTTCGCGTTCAAGTATCTGCTTAATGTGCCGATGGCATTCGGACTCTTTTCAATATAAGAGGAGGACTGTATGGGACTTTTACAACAGGTTTTGTCCACGGCCTTTGAGCCGATAGTGTTTCTTTACATGCTGCTTGGTGTCGTTGCGGGCATCTGCATCGGCGCGCTGCCCGGCCTGACGGCGACGATGGGCGTGGCGCTGCTTCTGCCCATGACCTTCGGCATGGACGCCGCGCAGGGCATACTCATGCTCCTGGGCATCTACTGCGGCGCTATCTACGGCGGCTCCATCTCCGCCATACTCCTGCATACCCCCGGCACGCCCGCCTCTGCTGCCACCGCGATAGACGGCTATAAGCTCGCCCAGAATGGCGACGCCGGGCGCGCGCTCGGCGCGTCCACGCTCTCCAGCTACGTCGGAGGCCTTGTGTCTGTGCTGTGCCTGTGGCTCATAAGCCCGCAGCTTGCCAAAATGGCGCTCAAGTTCAGCTCTGCCGAGTTCTTCCTGCTGGCAGTGTTCGGCCTGTGCATCATCGGCAATATCTCCGGCAAGGACATGGAAAAGGGCATCATCTGCGGCTGCCTCGGCGTGCTCGCCGCGACGGTCGGCATCGACTCCGTCACAAGCTATATCCGCTTCTCCCCGAAGGATAACTACAACTTCCTCGGCGGCCTTAACTATATCCCCATCATGATCGGCCTTTTCGCCATGTCGCAGGCCTTTGAGGGGGTCGAGGATATTTTCAGCGAGGATAAGGTGCAGATGAAGGTCACGAATATCCTTCCCAAGAAGGAAGACCTCAAGCGCATCTTCCGCATCGCGCCCATAACCGGCCTCATCGGCACGTTTATCGGCATCATCCCCGGCGCCGGCGCGGACATCGGCTCCTTCGTCGGCTACAACGCCGCGCGTGCCCTGTCTAAAGAGCCTGAAAAGCTCGGCACGGGCTGCATCGACGGCGTCATCGGGCCTGAAGGCGGCAATAACGGCGTCACGGGCGGCGCCATGATCCCCATGCTGACGCTCGGCGTTCCGGGCGACGCGGTCACGGCGATCATGATCGGCGCGCTCACCATTCAGGGTCTCACGCCCGGCCCCATGCTCTTCCAGACGAACAAGGTGCTGGTCTACACTATCTTCCTCGGCATGTTCATCGCCAACACCCTCATGTGCATCTGCGGCTTTGCCGGCATCCGCCTGTTCACCAAGGTGCTCAGCGTGCCCAAGGTCATCCTCACGCCCTGCATCTTCGTGCTGTGCGTCGTCGGCTCCTTTGCAATGCGCAACAATATCTTCGACGTATGGGTCATGCTCATTTCCGGCATCATCGGCTACTTCCTCACGAAGGTCAAGGTGCCCACAAGCCCCGCCATCCTCGGTCTGATACTCGGCCCAATGGCGGAAAAGAACTTCCGCACGGCGCTTCTCAAGTCCAGCGGCGACCCGTCCGTGTTCTTCAGCACGGCCATCTGCTGGGTGTTCATCGTCCTCATCCTCATAAGCCTCTGCGGCGGCCACGCCAAGGAGTTCATGGCTTCCCTGCGCAGAAAGCGCGCCGCGGCAAAGGAGGCGAAGGGCGCATGAACGACGTTCTGAAAAGCCTCAGCCTCACCGGGATAGTGCCCGTCGTCGTCCTTGACGACGCGAAGAACGCCGCCCCGCTTGCCGACGCGCTCATGGCCGGCGGCATCCCCTGCGCGGAGATAACCCTGCGCACCGCGGCCGGACTCGACTCCATCGCCGCCATCGCGGACAAGCCCGGCGTCACCGTCGGCGCAGGCAGCGTCATCACGCTGCAAAACTGCAAGGACGCTATTGCGGCCGGTGCGCGCTTCATCGTCTCGCCCGGCCTGAATGTCAAGGTTGTGGAGCACTGCCTTGAAAACTCTGTTGCCGTGCTTCCGGGCTGCGTCACGCCGACGGAGCTCATGCAGGCCATGGAGCTTGGGCTTGACACGGTCAAGTTCTTCCCCGCCGGGGTGTACGGCGGCCTCGCCGCGATGAAGGCGCTCTCCGGCCCCTTCCCCGAAATGAAGTTCGTTCCGACGGGCGGCGTCAACGCCGCAAATCTCGGCGAGTTCCTCGCCGCGCCGTATGTCGCGGCAGTCGGCGGAAGCTGGCTGTGCGCCAAGGGCGACATCGCCTCCGGCAGCTTCGATAAGATAACCACTCTCTGCCGCGAGGCCCGTCAGGCCGCGCTGGGGTATGAGCTTGCGCATATCGGCATCAACGCGCCCGACAGCGGCGCAAGCGAGGCCGTCTGCGCGGAGTTCGCCGCGGCCTTCGGCCTGCCCGTGAAGTACGGCGCAAGCTCCAACTTCGCCGGTGCCGGGGTCGAGGTCATGAAAAGCCCGTATCTCGGTGCGAACGGGCACATCGCCATCCGCACGAATAACGCCGTGCGCGCCGCGGCCGACCTTGAAGCAAAGGGCTTCAAGCTCAACCCGGACAGCGCCAAGTATAAGGGCGGCCGCCTCACTGCGGTCTATCTCGAAAATGAAATCGGCGGCTTCGCCGTGCACCTTCTGCAAAAGTGAGGTACGCCATGCTGGAACAGTTTTCGCTTGAGGGCAAGGTCGCCCTCGTCACGGGCGCGGCATACGGCATCGGCTTTGCCATTGCGGAGGCCTTCGCCAATGCCGGTGCGAAGATAGCCTTCAACTGCCGCGGTGAGGCGCACATGGCCGCCGCGCTGGACGCCTACGCCGCCAAGGGCATAGACGCCAAGGGCTATTTCGCCGACGTCACAAATGAGGCCGACGTTATAAAGCTCGTCGCGGATATTGAGCGCGACCTCGGCACGATAGATATCCTTGTCAACAACGCCGGTATAATCCGCCGCGTCCCGATGCTGGAGATGGAGGCCGCCGATTTCCGCGAGGTGATAGATATAGACCTCGTCGCGCCGTTCATCGCGGCAAAGCACGTCATCCCCGGCATGATACGCAAGGGCCACGGAAAGATAATCAACATCTGCTCCATGATGAGCGAGCTTGGCCGCGAGACCGTCTCCGCTTATGCCGCGGCAAAGGGCGGGCTGAAAATGCTCACGCGGAATATCTGCGCCGAGTACGGCAAGTACAATATCCAGTGCAACGGCATCGGGCCGGGGTATATCGCCACGCCGCAGACGGCGCCCCTGCGCCAGCCCCAGCCGGACGGCAGCCGCCATCCCTTCGACAGCTTCATCATTTCCAAGACCCCGGCTGAGCGCTGGGGCAATGCGGACGACCTCATGGGTCCGGCCGTGTTCCTCGCCTCCGACGCGTCGAACTTCGTCAACGGACAGGTGCTGTACGTTGACGGCGGCATCCTCGCCTACATTGGCCGCCAGCCGTAAATAACAACGACCAATAACGCACAGGGCCGCAGCGGAAAACCGCTGCGGCCTTGGTCTGTTATGAAGTCTATGCAGTGAGCAAAGCGTCTAGGCCGCAAGTAGCCAATCCCCTCCCTAAAGGGACTAGGCCGCAAGCGGCCGTCGCAGTCACGGTCATATGTAAAGTATGCCCGTGACAGCCCCCTTTGCAAGGGGGCCATGATACAAAGGTGGATGACCTGCGAACGGCTGATTTGATGCTGCATAGCGGAGAAGCACGTTTGCCATGGTTCAATGACGCGCACGACAAATCTACGCCGCACCCATGCCTCCCTTGAAAAGGGAGGTGGCGAAAATTTAGAAATTTTCGCCGGTGGGATTAAAAATAATGCTTTTGACAAATCGGAAAAGGCGCTGATGAAAACAGCGATTTTTGATATCATATTACTCAGTTGAAGCTGTCGGAGTTGAGGGAGAACAGCCGGTCTATCCGCGCCCTCAGCGCCGCATTTTCGGGCGCTTTCAGCTCCGGATCCGCGGCCAGAACGCGCGCGGCCTCATCCTGCGCCCGCTGCATCACGTTCACATCTGCACCCAGATCCGCCACGTGCATCTCCGGCAGGCCGTGCTGGCGCGCGCCGAAGAAGTCGCCCGGCCCGCGCAACCGCAGATCTTCCTCGGATATCTTGAAGCCGTCGTTCGTCTGCGTCATTATTTTCAGCCGCGCGCGCACTTCGTCGCCATCGGCGTCGGACACCATCACGCAGTAGCTCTTGTGCCGTCCGCGGCCGACGCGGCCGCGAAGCTGGTGAAGCTGACTCAGGCCGAAGCGTTCCGCGTTCTCGATTATCATCAGCGCCGCGTTCGGCACGTCCACGCCGACCTCTATCACCGTCGTTGCGACGAGTATATCCGCCTCCCCGGCGGCAAAGGCGGCCATCACGGCGTCCTTTTCCTTTGCCTTCATCCGCCCGTGCACGCACGCGACCTTCAGATCCGGAAACTCCGCGGCAAGCTCCTTCGCGTGCTCCTCCGCTGATCTCAGCGCCGTGGGCAGCTCGTCGTTCTCCTCCACCATCGGGCACACCACGAATACCTGCCGCCCCTCGCCCGTCAGCCTGCGTATGAAGCCGTTCAGCCGCGCGCGATAGCTCTCGTCCACCGCGAAGGTGTCCACCTTCTGCCGCCCGGGCGGCAGCTCGTCCAGCACGGACACGTCCAGATCCCCGTATATTATCAGCGCAAGCGTGCGCGGTATTGGCGTTGCCGACATGACCAGCACGTGCGGTCGCGCCCCCTTGGATATCAGTGCCGAGCGCTGATTCACGCCGAAGCGGTGCTGCTCGTCCGTCACGACCAGTGCAAGGCGGCTGCTGTATTCCACATCCGCGCTGAAAAGCGCGTGCGTGCCGACGATAAGGTCGTATTCCCCGTCGGCCAGCGCGGCCTTCGCGGCGCGCTTCTCCTTCGCGCTCATCGCGCCCGTCAGCTTGCCCACGCGCAGGCCGAACGGCTCCAGCATTGCAGAAAGGTTTACATAATGCTGCTCCGCCAATATTTCCGTCGGGGCCATGAAGGCACTCATGCGCCCGCTTTTCCACGTCTGCCAGATGAGCGCCGCAGCGACAAGGGTCTTACCGCTGCCGACGTCGCCCTGCAGAAGCCTGTTCATCACGCCGCCGGAGCGCATGTCCGCCGCGGCCTCGCTCACGGCGCGCCGCTGTGCGCCGGTGGGGGAGAAGGGGAGGGCGGAGTAGAACTCCTCAAAATTGCATTCATCCAGCCTTATCCCGCCTTCGCGGCTGCGCTCGGTGCGCATCATGCCAAGCGCCGCCGCCAGCACGAAAAGCTCCTCAAATATCAGCCGCCGCCGCGCAAGCTCCAGCGCGGTGAAGTCTGGCGGGAAGTGTATGTTTTCATAGGCGTAGTTCGCCTGCACAAGCTCACAGCGCCGCCGCACGCTCTCGGGCAGCACGTCCGGCGCCATGCCCGCGCACGCGGCCAGACCCTGCTGCATGCTCTGTATCATCACGCGCTGGCTCAGCCCCGCGCACAGCCTGTACACCGGGATTATCCGCCCCGTCACGCCGTTTTCTGCGCCCTCTTTTTCGTGCACGGGGTTCACCATGCTCCTGCGCCCGCCGCGTATCTCCACGCGCCCGTAGAAGATGTACGTCTCCCCGCGCACGAGCTGATCCTTGACGTAGTTCTGGTTGAAGTAGGTTATATCCACCGACGCGCTCTCATCCACTGCGCGCAGCTTCACAAGCTCCATCCCGCGCCGTATGCGCACGAGGCGTGGCGTGTCCGCCACGATGGCGCGGATGCACACGGGCTCGTCCGCCGTCGTCTGCGCGATGGGGCGGTATTCGCTTCTGTCCTCGTACCTGCGCGGAAAATATGATATAAGGTCATAGAGAGAAAAGACGCCCAGCTTGTTGAGAGCCTGCGCCTTTTTCTCGCCTATTCCCTTGATGTATCTGACGTCTGTGGTCAAATCAGCCATTGTGTGCTCCTGTGCATGCCGCTTCCGCGGCCGTTACTCAACGAACTTCAGCCCGTAGTTTTCATTCGTAAGCGTGAATTCCTCAATAAGCCCCTTTGTGCAGATGACCTGATTCTCCTTCGTCACGAGTATCATTTCAAACCCGCCGTAGGTGCGCCAGTAGTTTATCGCCCTGCTCTCGCCCAGCACGAACATGGCTGTGGAAAGGCAGTCTGCAAGCGTTCCGTCGGAGCAGATTATCGTGGCGGACTGCAAGGTGTTCGTCACGGGGTAGCCGGATGAGGGATTTATTATGTGGTGGTACGTCGTGCCGCGCGCGTCGGTGAAGAAGCGCTGGTAGTTGCCGCTCGTGACGACGGCGGTCTCGCCCACGCTCACGACGCCGAGGTAGCTTGCCGTGTTGTTCGGGTCCTGAACGGCCACGTTCCAGTTCGTTCCGTCCGGCTTCACACCGAGCGTCTGCACGTTGCCGCCGAGGGAGATTATTGCGCTCGTCACACCGGCCTGACGCATGGCCTCAACGGCGTTGTCCGCCGCGCAGCCCTTCGCCACCGAGGCGAAGCTCAGCTCGCCGTAGGAGGGGAGACTCACCGCGTAGGAGCCGGAGCTTGGAAAGCTCGTCAGCACGAGCTGGTCAAAGCACAGCCGTGAAAGGTCGGAGGCGATCTCCTCGCCCGTCGGCACGTAGTACTTCCCATCAACGAAGCCCCAGCGCTTGACCAGCGGGTATATCGTCAGGTCCAGCGCGCCCTCGCTGCGCTCGTATACCGTGTGCGCCGTGCTCAGCATTTTTGCAATCTGCCCGGAGATGACCGTGCTTCCGCCCTGCGCGTGGTTTATGGCATAGGTCGTGCTGGTGCTCAGCTCCGGGTCAAGCGCGGCATCCATGGAGGATATTATGCTCTCCGCGGCGCGCAGTCCGGCGTCGGCCTTCTTGCCGTATGCCGTCAGCGTCATCACGGTGTCCATGGCGTAGACCTCGCGCTGGGTCTCCCGCGTCTCGCCGCAGCCCGCCAGCGGCACAAGCATCGCCGCACACAGAAGCGCGCATATT
>URPU01000072.1 GCA_900549865.1 uncultured Eubacteriales bacterium | reverse complement strand
CATACTTGGCGCTGTTGTTATCACTGAGATCCTTTTTGAGTTTTTCAAAAATCGTGGTATTGGGAGCAACCACGAAAAAGTTCCTGATATGGTGCTGCGTGTAAAGGTAGGCGATAAAGGCTCCCATTAAACGGGTCTTGCCGACACCGGTCGCCAGAGCAAAAGTCAGGGACATAAAATCGCGCTCAAAATCGGAGCAAATCGGATACATAGCGTGGACAGCGCCCAGTGCCGCTTTCAGATTCATACCCTTGCGTAGCTGAACGGCGTTGGTGATCTCTTCAAGGATCTTCAACGATTGCGTCTGCGGCTTTCGAAGGGACATGACACCGCTGATATAGTCCGTGGTATAGAGCGGAAAATCGTTAGACATCCTCTTCCTCCTCGTCAAAATCATCATACACCGGCGGGTGTACGATATTCAGGTTGTAATCCGCTTTGCCGAACTCGCAGCGTTCTAGCAGCATTTGCGGAATTTTCTTCACTGTAATATTATCGTAAGCCTTGTCCAGTCCGCTGTCAAAAGAGCGGCAAGCGATGATCAGATATTTGCCCTCCTCCATGGTGTCCTTGATAGAGTCCAGATAGGGGCTGTTCAGATGGCGGGTAGTCACAAAGAGGTAACTGTTCTCGTTGCCTACAGACTGTTTCCAGAACAGGTCTCCGTCCGGCTGATAGCGGAATCCCTCGTGCAGGGCCACCGCTGCTGCCAGCATATTGGCGTCATAGTCCTCGTTGATGACATATTCATCAAAGACCTGCTAAGTTTTGTCAAGAGTAAAAATCAAAAGTTTTAAGTGAGCGAAAAAGGGCGCACCAAACCAAGCCGCTTCGCATCTCAAAAGTGAAACGACGGCCAGCCAATGTTGTGTGGCAAGATCAGGCGGTGAGTTCCAGCGACTCCAGATGAGCTTTCACGGTGGCGTAGTAGATCCGCAGGAACTTGTTTGCCGAAGCCATCATGTAGACACGGTAGGGCTTACCCTCGGCGCGTTTCCTGTCCATGAACTGGTAGATCGGTTCATCCAGCGGTGAGGTCTGCAAGTAGACGCTCATGACGAGGAACAGCGTCCTCCGCAGAGACGACGCGCCAACTTTGCTCATACGCTTGTGTCTGCCGGTCACATCACCGGAATCGTTTGGCGGAGCATCAAGCCCAGCGTAGGCTACGAGTGCTTTCTTGGAATAAAAGCGGCGCACATCCCCAATTTCAGCTATGAGCTGCGGCCCCAGAGTCGGACCTACGCCGAACATATCCATGACAACAGGATATTCCGGCAGCATGGAAGCCAATGATTGCATCTCCTGCTTGAGAGCGGTAAGTGCCGCAGAAGTTGCCCTAAGCTGGGATACAGCTTGTTCCACAAGCAACTTTGTCGTTTCGGACTTTGGCATGACGACGACGTGCCCACTTGCTTCGGCATGAATGGTATGTGCCTTTCCTGTCCAAATTTATTGTAATAGCATTAGGCATCTGATACCGGTGACCGGCATTGGCGTCACGAGCTTCAGGTCAGGGGGTGAGACCCTCAGCAATTCGTTTGGCGTACAGTCGAACCCAATACACAGCTTCTCTTGGGTATATATTGACGCAGTAGCTTGTCCTCTGGCGATACTGCCGAAGTATCTTGAGCTGAGTCCGCAGCGCTCTGAGGCTGCTTCATAGCTGAGCTTATATGCGTCACATAGTTGGAGGATCGACGTGGATAAATTGTCTGAAAACATCTTTTTCTCTCGCTTTCTGTCTAAGATGCTTTCAGATTAGAAGCACTATGCTGCTCTCTCAAGGAACTATAGTGCCTATTTTTTAGATCTGCAGGATCATTCTCTGTTTTCCGCTTGTTATACTGAACTGCTCAAATTCAATTATTCTTCCGTGAGCTTGCTGAGAAGCTTTTCCTTCTCCTTCTGAAGCTGGGCTATCTTTTCCCTGCCGAGGGGGTACATGAAGCGCAGGATAACAAAAATGAGGAAGTACAGCACCGCAGGGATGAGCACGGAATCGGTGAACATCATGTCCAGCGTGCCGCCGGTGATATTCGCGGTGTTGAGGACGTTGTCCGTGTAGCCGATGCGCAGAAGCGCCATGTTCACAAGTATGGCCGCGATGGTCTGACCGAGCTTGCGCATAAAGGTGAAGAAGGCATAGCTCGTCGCCTCGTCATGCAGGCCGTAGCTGACCTCGTTATAATCAATGGCGTCTGTCGCAATGGCCCAGACGAGCAGGAAGATGAACGCGTTGCCGACGCCCGACAGCAGACACACCGCAAGGAACATCCACACGTTCGTTCCGCCCACGAGGTACAGCGCGAGATTGCACACGCCCGCCATGAGCATCCCATAGGCGCAGACCTCGCGCCGTCCGAAGCGCGCGCCGAGCTTGCCGGCGAACAGCATGATGACCGCGACGGGCAGATACTGGCACACCGTCGGCATCATGGACAGGCCGGGGGCGTTGAAGTAGTAATTGAAGAGATAGGTGTTGTAGCTCTGGCTGAACATCTGCGCGGCGAGGAACAGCATACCCACAAGGCACACCGCCATATACGGGCGGCTGTGCAGCAGGATCTTTATTACCTTCCACGTCTGCCCCTTCTCCTTGGGCGCGGGCTTCGTGGGCACGCGCTCAGTCGTCCAGCGGTAGCACAGCAGGTACGCCGCCACGGACAGCGCCGCAATGACGGCCGCGCCCGTGAGTATCTTGCCGTAGGACATCACGGAGGTGCCGTTCGCATTCTTGACGTAGCAGAAGCTGATGAGCAGCATTGCGGGCATTGCGCCGAATGTGGAGCCTATCGAGCGGAACACCGACAGGGATGAGCGCTCACGGTCGTCGGAGGTGATGACCTGCGCAAGCGAACCGTATGGGATGTTTATGCCGGTATAGAGCATACCGAAGAGGATATACGTCACATAAGCATATGCGAGGTAGCCGCCCTCGCTGAGGCCGGGGATCTTCACGAACATCAGCACCGCCGACAGCGCGACAGGCACCGCCAGAGTCTTGAGCCAGCGGCGGTAGCGCCCGTCCGGCGCAGGCGGGATGCGATCGATTATCCGCCCCCAGAGGGGGTCGTTTATCGCGTCCCACACGCGCGCAATGATGAACATGACCATGATGCTCACAACGCCGATGCCGAGAACGTCCGTGTAGTATTTTTGCAGCACGCTCTGCACTAGCCCGAACACCAGCAGCGACGCAAGGTCGCCCATGGCGTAGCCGATCTTATCGCGCGTGTCGATCCCGCTCGTGCGGGAAATATAGCTTGTCTCCATATCGTCTCTCCTTTATAATTTTATTGTACCGGCGGCCGCTTCTCTCGCGGCATTGAACACATCTGCAAATTCGCTGTTCCTGCGCCAGAACACAGGCGGGCGGCCCAGCGGCGCGGCAACGGTATATTCATCCCCTCCGGCATACTCCGCGCCTGTCCAGAAGTGCACCCACTCCCCCGCCGGCAGATATACGCGCCGTGAGCGCGCGCCCTTTTCTATTACCGGCGCGACGAACATGTCGCCGCCGAAGAAATACGCATATTCATCGCGGCTTGCCGCGTAGCTTCCCGCCGCCCAGAAATCCGGGCGTATCGCGGGGATGCCGCGCGACGCGTCACCAGCGCATTTTTCGATATACGGCTTCAGCGCCGCGTGCACGCGCGTGAGGGCCACCGTATGCGGCAGCACACCGGGCGCGTCAAACTGGCTGTTCGCCCACGGGCGAATGGACTCATGACTGCGCATCATGAGGGAGAACGCCCCGGCCTCGAGCCATCTGGTGAAAAGCTCATCGTCGCGGCGGAGCTTGCCGAACGAGAAGAAGCCGCCGATATCCCAGTGCACCATCGTCACGCCGGAAAAGCCGAGGGAGAAGCAGGCCGGCATGATGCATGGCATACCGTAATCGCGCGTATAGTCCGTGTGCTGATCCCCGTTCCAGAGTATAGGGGCGTACTGCTGTATGCCGAGATAACCGGAGCGCGTGAAGAACATGACGTCCTCATCGCCGTACTCCTCTATCGCCTCGCGGTTGAGCTTGGCCCACATGACGGGCCACCTGTTGTGGAGCTGCGCGGGGTCGCCGTCGTGCAGGACGCAGTCCACCGGCAGATACTCGCCGAAGTCCGCCATCCAGCCAGAGACGCCGAGCGCAAGCATGTTCTGCTTTATGAGCACATCCTTTGTGAAGCGCACGGCTTCCGGATTTGTAAGGTCAAGCATACCCGCGTCAAAGGTGGTGGATTTGATATGATATATACTGCCGTCACGGCGGCGGATGAGATAGCCCGCAGCGGCGCACTGTTCATAAAGGCGGCTGCCCTTGACGAGATAGGGGTTTATGTACGCCAGAAAGCGCACGCCGCGCGCACGAAGCTTTTCTATCGCGCCGCGCAGTCCGGGATAAAGAGTTTCGTCCGCCTCCCAGTTCCACCAGACCTGCTTGCCCATGACGGTGCGGTTCTCGCCGGACCAGTCCTGACTCCACACGCCGCATATCTTCGCGCCCGCGTCGAGCATGGCAAAGGTCTTGTCCAGCACTGTCTGCGTGCCGCCCTGCACGCCGAGGATCATTCCGTCCATGCACCATCCGGGGATATACTGCCTGTTCGGCACATTCGCCGCGGCATGGCCCGCAAGCTCCTCATAGCTGCTGCCGGTCTGTATCTTCAATGCCCGCGGACAGGCGTCGAACGCGAAAACATACGCCCTTTCGCCGAAAACGGCGCGCCCGTCGCTGTCAGCGTCGAACGCGATGAAGCGCCCGCCGTCCGTCACGAACACCGGCATCGGCGCATAGCTGCCTATCTCCGCGTGTGACTTCTCGCGGTAAAGCGGCGCGGGCAGAAGCGCCTTTTCAACGATGGTCGAGGCCTTGATATGCTCCGACACAAAATTGACCACAGTTTCACCGCGCAGGTTCACCTTGCGGCACTGCTCACCGCCGCCGAAAACGGCCTCACCCCTGACTGCGGGCAGGCTGAACTCATAGCCCCACCCCGCCTCGCCGGAAAGGCGAAGCTCCGCGCCGCCGGGAAGCGGCGAATATTCCACGCGCAGCGTATGCCCCGCGGCGCTGAATGTGACGCTGCCGCCGCTTTGCTCAATATCCGTGAGCGGAATACGCTCCGCCTCGCGCACCGTCACCTTGACCGTGCCGCGCGAGGACTTATAGTCCTTCTCCTGACGCACGGCGACGGCAAATGGCGCATCCTGCGTATGCCGCACGAGCTCACGCCCGTCGAGGCACAGCGCCCAGCCGCCGTTCATGCAAGTTTCAAGCATGACTGTTCCCTCCATTTATTAGTTGGCCGAGTAAGTATCTGGTTATATATTACGGTCTTGCGCTGGGGTTGTCAATAATGAATCATTGACTTTTTTAACAGCGTGAATTAAACTGTTTTCAGAAAGGACGTGCTGATTATGGAGAAATCGCGTATCGGAAGCGCCGTATCGCGCCTTATAGACATGATACTTGTGGGCCTGTACTGGCTAATTTGTTCATTGCCCGTAATAACGCTGGGCGCGGCAAGCACGGCGCTGTACTACTCCGTGGTCAAGTGCGTGCGGCATGAGCGCGGGCGGCTGACAGGCGTTTTCTTCTCCGCCTTCCGGCGTGAGCTTCGCCAGAGCACGCTTACATGGCTCATCTACATCGCCTACACCGTATTAGTCGCGCTGGACGCTTACGCCATCGGCGCGGCCGGACTCGGCGGCGGCGTTCTGGGCATTCTGCGGTGGGTATTCTTCCTTCCCGCGCTGCTGAGTCTGCCGTGGATGTTCGCGTATATCTCGCGGTTTTCAAACAGCGTTGGGGGCAGCTTCAAATTCGTTGGGTGGCTGACGCTGCGGCACATCGGGCGGTCTGCGGCGCTGGCAGCCGTGCTTATCGCGGCGGGTGTTATAGTCTACCTCACGCCGTTGCTTCTGCCGCTTCTGCCGGGCGCGGTGTGCATGCTGATGAGCCTTGTTATCGAGCCGGTGTTCCGCGAGTACACGGCGGAGCAGGACAGCGAGAGCGGCGACGCATGGTACAACGAGTGATATGTGTTACATACAAAATATATAAACCATAAACGGAGGACTGGCTCTATGACAGTGAAAAACATTGAGTGCACAGCGGCCGTGCCCGCGCTTCGGCTGGCGATCGGCGGGAAGGACCTTCTGCTGCACACGCCGGAGTGCCCCGCGGTATTCGCCGGGCGCGGCAAGGAGAGCATCAGCATGTACCGCGGCAATTTCAACGTGAACGACCGCGTGTCGGAGCGCTTCGCACTGCGCCTCACGGCGGCGGAGGGCGGCGCGCTGACCTTCACGCACCCGGACATGGGCGGCGCGCTGACCGTGCACATCACGCGCGAGGGCGGGCTTCTGCGCCTGCGCGGTGAGTGCGGCGATAAGAGCATCAACCGCATCTGGCTGCGTCTGTGCGCGGATGAGGGCGAACACGTCACCGGCGGCGGCGAGCAGTTTTCCGCGCTGGATATGCGTGGACGGCTCTTCCCGATATGGACGCGCGAGCAGGGCGTCGGCAGAAACAAGCTGACCGAGACGACGCGCCTTGCCGACGCGAACGACGGCGGGGGCGGAGATTACCACACCACTTTCTTCCCGCAGCCGACCTTCGTCTCCTCCCGCATGTACTGGGCACATCTCGAAAACTATGAGTATTCCGAGCTGGACTTCCGCGCGGCGGACTTTCACGAGATAGGTCTGTGGGCGGGCGCGTTCTCGCTCGTCCTCTGCGCCGCCGACAGCTACAGGGAGCTTCTGTGCGCGCTATCCGCGCTCCTCGGCCGCCAGCCGGTGCTGCCCGATTGGGCGCTGCGCGGAATATGGCTGGGCGTGCAGGGCGGCACACAGCGCGCCACGGAGCTTCTCGACCGCTGCCGCGAGGGCGGAATGGACGTATCAGCCGTGTGGATACAGGACTGGGAGGGGCGGCGCATAACCTCCTTCGGCAAGCGGCTGCAATGGGACTGGCGCTGGGATGAAAGATCCTATCCCGGACTTGACAAGGTCATTGCCGCCGACCCCGGCACGCGCTGGATGGGCTACATCAACCCGTATCTTGTCGAGGGCGGCGTGCTGTTCAATGAGGCGCGCAGCAAGGGCTATTTCGTGAAGAGGCCGGACGGCGGGGATTATCTCTTTGACTTCGGCGAATACGACTGCGGCGTGGTGGATCTGACGCTGCCCGCGGCGTTTGAATGGTACAAAAACGTGATAAAAACCAACCTTATCGGGCTGGGCTTTCGCGGGTGGATGGCGGATTTCGGCGAATACCTCCCCGCCGACTGTGTCTGCCACGGCGGAAGCGGGATGGAGATGCACAACAAGTGGCCGCTGCTGTGGGCAAAGTGCAACCGCGAGGCCGTGGAGGAAAGCGGGCTTCTGGGCGAGTGCGTGTTCTTCATGCGCGCCGGTGCCGCGGGCTGTCAGGGGTATTCAACGCTCCTGTGGGCGGGCGACCAGTGCGTTGACTGGTCGGCGGACGACGGTCTGCCGTCTGTGATAACCTCCGCGCTGACGGCGGGGATGAGCGGCTTCGGCCTGCACACCTGCGACGCGGGCGGGTACACGACGCTGTACGGCCTGCACCGCGACGAGGAGCTTCTGCTGCGCTGGCTGGAATTCACCTGCTTCACACCCGTCATGCGCACGCACGAGGGCAACCGCCCAGACGACAATGTTCAACTTTATTCAAGCCGTGAAATAATTACGCGCGCGTCGCACCTGTCACACATCCACACGGCGCTGCTGCCGTATATCAAGCACTGCATGAAGCAGAATTCCGAGTGCGGCCTGCCCGTCATGCGCCCGCTGTTTCTTGATGCGCCGCATGAAGAGCGCGCCTACGACCGCGAGGCGTACAGCTACATGCTGGGCGACGAGGTGCTTGTCGCGCCCGTCGTCGTGCCGGGCGCGGATGAGCGGCGCGTGTGGCTGCCCGAGGGCGAGTGGGTGCACCTGTGGACGGGAGAGCGCTTCTCCGGCGGAGAGGCGTGCGTTCCCGCGCCGTTGGGAGAGCCGCCCGTATTTTACCTCAGCGAGCGCTTTTCCGAACTTTTCGAGAGCATTTCCGCAAACCGCGTTTGATATTTCTCTCTCCTCACGCCGCGTCTGCCCCACGCACGGACAGACGCGGCATATTGTACAAAAACGCAAAGATACCGTTAATTGTCCTAATGTTTTGCCATGATATGGTTGTGCGTGAGTGTCAAATGGGCGAACTGCACAAAAACGCCGCGCAAAAATCTACACTTGCGACAGTTATAGATGCTTTACAAATCGCGCGGCGGCCATTATAATAATACCAGTGCCAGTACATGGATTTTTTTGTGGCAAGTTAATTAACGCTGTTAATTAAAATTAAATCAAATGACAAAAGGAGACACGAAATGAAAAAAGCGCAGAGACTGTTAGTCCTCATCCTCGCACTTGCGATGTGCTTCTCTCTCGCCGCCTGCGGCAGCAGCGCCGCCACGACGCAGCCCGCACAGAGCGACGCACAGACCGAGGCCCCCGCCGAAGCCTCCCCCGCGGGCGAGATAGTCATCAACTTCCCCTGCATCTGGGTCGGCACCGACTCCAAGGCCGCCTACCTTGCACAGATGGTTGAGGACTTCAACGCCGAGAACGCCGGTTCCATCAAGGTCGTCATCGAAGAGCAGACCGACTATCAGGCATACCGCGACAAGATCCGCACCACCATCACCACCGGCTCCGCGCCCGACATCTGCATCCTCGACACCACCTTCGACATTCAGGCGTATCAGGAATCCGGCAAGTTCATGGATCTGACCTCCTACCTCGCCGACGGCTGGGGTGAAAACTTCACTGACGGCTGCTTCGACGCGTGGAGCGTTGACGGCAAGACCTACATTCTCCCCTTTGAGAGCGCCATCTTCCCCATCGTCTACAACAAGGACATCCTCGCCGCTGCCGGCTGGGAGACCTTCCCCACCACCTATGACGAAATGTTCCAGATGTTTGCCGACATCAAGGCTGCCGGTTACAACGCCGTCGGTCAGATGGCGGGCGACAACGCCTGGACCTCCATGCTGTGGTACTCCCTCATCGTTGAGGCCATCGGCGGCAAGGACGTCTATGCCAACGGCCTGAGCGACCCCGCGTTCGTCGAGGCGGCAGGCGTGCTCAAGCAGATGTATGACTACACGTTCGACGGCGCTGTCTCCGCGACGGCCTCCGACGTCAACGGTCACTTCCTCAACCGCGACACTGCCCTTTACCTCAACGGCCCGTGGTGGATCGCCAACTTCTACAAGGAAGAGAACGGCGGCCTTAACGAGGTCTGCGACGTTGCCACTAACCCCGTGTATGACGGCGGCAAGGGCGTTGCGGCCGGTCTCGTGACCACCGTGCAGGGCTTCCTCGCCTGCGCAAAGCAGGACGACCCCGCAAAGGAAGCCGCAGTTGTGAAGTTCCTGCAGTACATCTCCGAGCCTGAGCGCGTGTCCGAGTGGGCGCTGTCCTCCGGCGCGATGTTCTTCGTCAAGTACACCCCGTCTCCCGAGACCAACGAGATCTCCCAGAAGTTCACCGAGATAGCCAACAACGCCAGCTACACCATCCTGCACGTCAACGGCGCTTTCCCGACGGCGTTCTCCACGGAGTTCCCGGCGGCTGTCTCCTCCCTCGTTCTCGGTCAGGTCGATGAGCAGGGCTTCGTCGATATGCTACAGACCGCTATCGACAACGCAGCGTAACATCATCTGATACTTATTGATACTTAAGTAAAAATCACCCGCCGCCGGGCAGGCATTTCCGGCTTGCCCGGCGGTCTTGATTTATCAAAGCAGTCCGGCACATTGACTGCTTTGATAAGTCAAGGAGGTGACGCGATGAAACCAACTAAAACCGACCGGCGCGCGCTGGCGGCGTTTATGGCGCCGGCGTTGGTCATGATGCTCGTTTTCTTCGTGATACCGGTGCTGTACGTTATTGCCGTCAGCGTCCTTAAATGGAACGGTATCTCCGCGCCGAGCTTCAACGGGATGAAAAACTTCGCCCTGCTGTTCAAGGACAAGGCTTTCATCCGCTCTATAGTCAACAACGTCATATGGGCGTTCACTGCGGCATGCATTCAGGTGCCGCTGGCGATGCTCATGGCGATCATACTCTCGCGCAAGCCGCGCGGCTGGAAGTTCTTCCGCACGGTGTACTTTTTCCCGCAGGTCATATCCGGCATCGCGCTGGCAATGCTGTGGCGCGGCATTTATAATGCCGACTACGGTCTGCTGAACGGGCTGCTGAAGGCCATCGGACTGGGACATCTCGCCTGCGACTGGCTGGGCGGACTGAAAACGGCGTTCCCTGCCGTGCTCATCTACTGGGTGTTCTATGTCGGGTACTACATGGTCATAATGATGGCGGACATCACCACCATCGACCAGAGCTATTACGAGGCGGCGACCATCGACGGTGCGTCCGACTTCCAGCAGGCGATATACATCACCATTCCGCTCATCAAGAAGACCTCTCTGCTCACCTGCGTCACGCTTGCGAGCATTATGGGGCTGCGTCAGTTTGAGCAGGTGTATATGCTCACCAACGGTCAGCCCGCGAACACGACCTCGACGATGGTCCTATACCTATATAAAAAGATGCAGGACGCGAACTATGGCCTCTCCAGTGCCACGGCTGTCATCCTCATCGTCGTCGGCATACTGTTCATCATCTGCATCCGCAAGCTCTTTGAAGGGCGCAGCGAGACCATACCGGCAAAGCCAAGGAGGAAACAGTGATGGAAAACAAGGCCACCCTCCATATGACTCCGTGGCAGAGCGTGAAGCACGGACTGCTGATATTCTTCCGCTGGTTCCTTATCATATTCTTTGCCGCGTATACGCTTTTCCCGTTGCTGTGGCTGGTCATATCCTCGTTCAAGACCAACTATGAGCTTCTGACGGACCCGTTCTCTCTCCCCGCCGTGTGGCAGATCGGCAACTATATAAACGCGCTGACTGTCGCAGGGCTTGGGCGGATGCTGATAAACTCCGGTGCATTTCAAGAAAGAACTCCTTAAGATTTGATTGCAAATAGGGAACAGAGGGTTACAAAACGGGTGTGACAGGGGGATGCACAGTCGGAACAGACAAAAACGACAAAAATGCGGAAAACTGATTGAAAAATAATGTGCGCTTTGGTAAAATGGGGGCGAAAAAAGAACAGTGAGGTGAAGATCTATGCCGCGTAAGCTGAATGTCTGGCTGCTGCTTCTGGACGGCCTGGTGTGGGCCGTTGCGGTGTTTTACCTGCTCTGTTTTTCTTCATCCACGGGGCCGGAGGCAATTGTGGTCAGGCTGTCTGTGATGTTCACCGTGGCCGCCATGCCCCTGGCCCGTCTGCTGGAGAGGAGAGGAAAGCAAAATTGTCTGCCCCTGCTGTACGCGCCCTGTATGGTCTACTGCCTGTGGTTCGGGATCTGGTGCTGCACCCGGGGGAGATACGTCGGGGCGCTGTTCCCCCTGCTGGCCCTGCTGTGCTGGGGCATGGCGGTGAGATCCCTGCGCACAGAAGGATAAAAATACCCTCCCGTTCTCAGGAACGGGAGGGCATTTTTATTTGTTCAGACTGTCCAGAAAGCTCTCAATGATCCCGATCTGCTTCAGTACGCTCTCCTTGGCGGGGCCGCCGAAGACCTTCCGGCCGTTGACGCAGGCGGACAGGGCCAGAGCCTCATATACGTCCTCGCCGAACAGGGGGGAGATGGACCGGTACTCCTCCAGGGGCAGGGTGTCCAGAGTCTGACCGGTCTGGATACAGTGGTTCACCAGCTTGCCCACGATGGTGTAGGCCTGGCGGAAGGGCATCCCCTTCTTGGCCAGATAGTCGGCGCAGTCGGTGGCGTTGATAAAGCCGCCGGTGGCCGCCTTGTACATGTTCTGGGGCAGCACTTTCATGGTGTCCACCATGGCCGTGAACACGGGCAGGCACATGTCCACCGTGTCGATGGCGTCGAACAGGGCCTCCTTGTCCTCCTGCATGTCCTTGTTGTAGGCCAGGGGGAGGGACTTCATCATGGCCAGCAGGGTCATCAGGTCGCCGTATACCCGGCCGGTCTTGCCCCGCACCAGCTCGGCCACATCGGGGTTCTTCTTCTGGGGCATGATGGAGG
>URPU01000071.1 GCA_900549865.1 uncultured Eubacteriales bacterium | reverse complement strand
ACCATCCCAAAACGTCGGCAGCAGCATCTTCAGGTCGTTGAGAGGAAGATAAACCGCTACGCGGTATTTCATCGCGCTGCGCCTGCGCCCCTTTGGGGCGTAGTCCATTGATTCCGCGATCTCTTTTATCTGCGCCTGCATCGACGTGCTGATAAACGCGCAGATAAATAACCCGGTAAAATCATTCGCCGAGACGCAGGCCGAGGATATCCGGGCGGCATTCGGCGCAAGTCTTATCCCGGCAATGCTGTTCACACAATGCGCCGCCGAATGGATGATAAAGAGCGGCGTAAAGGGGCGCATCGTGAACATCTCCACTGACCGCGCGTTTCAAGCAGACGGCGGAAGCTTCGTCGAATCCGTCACCTCATTGGCGCTGCGCGGCACGACCCGCGCAATGGCAAAGCATCTTGCGAAGAAGGACATCGCCCGACCGTATTTGAAAAGGGCAAGCGCGTAGGCGGCATGATGATGAACGGAATTCCGTCCTTCCGCCTCGAAAAAGACGTTGTCAGCGCGGAGATCGACATCATACGCCGGCTTGGCGTTGAGTTCCGCTGCGGTGTTGATGTCGGCAAGGATGTGACCATCCAGCAGCTTCGTGAGCAGGGGGACAAGGCGTTCTTCCTCGCCATTGGGGCGCAGGGTGCGCGTATGGCGGGCATTCCCGGCGAGGACGGCGATGGCGTCATCTCCGCCGTTGACCTTATGTACAATCTGAGCATAGACGAAAACGAGAAGCTGCCCGGCAGAACTGTCGTCATCGGCGGCGGCAACGTCGCCACGGACGTCGCCCGCGCGGCGATGCGTGCAGGCAGCGAAAGCGTAAGCCTTTTCTGTCTTGAGAGCCGGGAGAACATGCCCGCATCCGTCGAGGAGATAGATGAGTCCGAAAAAGAGGGCATCAGTATCAACAACGCATGGGGACCTGCCGAGATATGCCTGAATGACGGTAAAGTGCAGGCTGTCCGCTTCAAAAAGTGCCTGTCAACAACTGACGGGAACGGAAGCTTCGCGCCGCGCTATGACGAGGATGATACGGTCACTATCGAGTGTGACAACGTCGTTCTCGCTATCGGCCAGCGCATTATATGGGGCAACCTGCTGAAAGGAACCGCCGTGCAGCTAAACCCGAACGGCACAGTTGTTGCAGACCCCGTGACTCTCCAGACCGCCGAGCCGGACATCTTTGCCGGGGGCGACGCCCTCACCGGGCCGAAGCGGACGATAGACGCAATCGCATCCGGCAAGGAAGGTTCCGTGTCGCTTCACCGCTTCGTACCGCCGCACTCCAGCCTGACCATAGGGCGCAATCTGAGAAAGTTCATAGAGCTTGACAAGACGACTACCGCCATTCCCGTTGGTTTTGACAACACGCCGCGTCAGCTCCCCGGATACGATGAGGCGCTGCGCAAGACCTTCCGCGACGAACATATCGGCTTCACAGAGGAACAGGTAAAGAAGGAGACTGGACGCTGCCTCGGCTGCGGGGCGTCCGTCGTTGACCCGAACAAGTGCCTCGGCTGCGGTCAGTGCACGACGAAATGTGTTTTCGACGCCATACACCTGCACCGTGAGCACCCCGAATGCTCACGCATGAACCCGGTTGAGGACATGGTCAAGAAAGTCATCCCCTATGAGCTGAAACGTCAGGTGAAGATAAAGCTCAACTCTCTCAGCGGCAAAAAGTAAAAAACACAGCATAAATCAAAGGGCTGCGGCGAAAGGAAAAATCGCCGCAGCCCTATTCAATATTGTCCTTACAGCTCAATTATATGCGGTCTTACGTCGGGATCGTGGTTGGCAATGGTTTCGATGCAGCGCGCATCCATGCTCTGCGCGCGTATCCATTGAAGGGATTTTTTCTGTGATGCCTTATCGTCGGCAATGCCGGAGGTTATAAGCTGCTCCCACGACCGGCGCGCATAACCGCCGTCGGCACAGAGCAGAACGAAACGCCCATCCGCGCCGGTTATCTTCAACGCGCACAAGCCCTTGGAGTGGCCGGGGATGTTGACCATCACAAGACTGCCGTCGCCGAACACGTCATAGGACTTCCCGGCGGGGCCGTCCGTTCCGTTCCAGTCGAAGCACTCCATGTCCGTGCCGCTCCACCAGAGCGGGTCATAGCGGATGAGGTTGACCGGGGTCTTGTTCGTTGCAAAGGCCAGCTCATCATGCGACACGAGTATACGCTTCGCACCAGAGACGAGCTTCAGCCCGTTTGCTTGGTCGCAGTCGAGATGCGACAGCAGGACCATGTCCAGCGCCGATGGCGCAATGCCCATCGCCGCAAGCTGCTCGTTGATGGCCGCGCCTTTTTCTATGCGCCCCTGATTCGTCATGTACAGCGGCAGTGAGCCGGGAGAGCGTATCTGCGCCCGGCGGTCAAAGACGCCGTTCGGGCTCATGTCGCGGTGCCAGCCGCAGTCGAAGAGTACCTTCCCATGCGGGCACTCTATGAGATACGCCGAGACCGGCAGCCACAGTCTCTCGGACTTCCTCGCAAAAATGCCGGAGGCTTTTATTGTGCTGCAATGCTCGCCGCCGAACGGCAGCTCCGGCGCGACGCAGACCTCGCCCGTGTGAAATATGTGTATCTTTATATCCGCCAATGTGATCCGCTCCTTGTCAACCGAGAGTATAAGTATAACGCGCATGCATAGCACGTGAACGCCGGTTTTGATATTTGTTTTATCATATCACAGATGGCCGCAAGGGTAAAGCCTATCAAGCTGCCTGCCCCCTCGGCATGAAAATGCAGAGAGCGTGATGCTCTCTGCGAGGCGCTGCTATTCGGTTGGATGAATTTCCTATGATGCATCAGGTCAAAGGGGCTTGCGGCAAAGCAAAATCGCCGCAAGCCCCTTGGGGTTTATCCATATTCTTTTCAGCAGCAGAAGAACCTGTAGCCGCAGGTCGGGCCGAGGCACATGTTCAGCGCGCACATCGTCAGGCACAGCTTATCCGTGCTGAGCCCGCCGGAATAATTGGTGGTATAGCTGTCATAGAAGTCGCCGCCGCTTTGCAGCATACTGAGGAGCTTCCTGTACTCCTCGTTGCCCGGCTCGATCTCTACAGCCTTTTTTGCGGCCTCAAGCGCGGCGATCTTATTGCCCATGTACATATTCGCCCCGGCGTAGAGGTAGTACCACTTTCCGTCGCGCTCCGGCATGGGAACACCGGAGAGGGCGTTGAGTGCCTCCTTATACATGCCGTTGCGGATGTAGTTCTTTGCGGCGGTGTATTCGCTGCGCTCCGTCTGGCGGGCACCGGCGCTGCCGCCGAAATCGTTCCACCCGGCCCAGCCGCCCCACGGCCCCCAGCCGGAGTCCGCATAGCCGCCGTAGCTCTGTCCGCCGTAGCCGCCGCCATAGCCCTGCCCCGCCGCCTGCTGCGCCGTGCCGTTTTTTATTTGGTCATAGGCGGCGTTTATCTCGTTCATCTTGCGCGCGGCCTCGGGGTCGTTCGGGTTGAGGTCAGGATGGTACTTCTTCGTCAGCTCCCTGTAGGCCTTTTTTATCTCTTCATCCGACGCGTCTGGCGACACGCCGAGGACTTTATACGGGTCCTGATACATCGGAAGTTCCTGCCTTTTTAGAAAATTTAGCGTCAAACTGCTGCCATAGGCCGAAGCACAGGATATTCTTGAGGATATCCGCATCCTTCACCAGCGGCAGCTTGTCAAAATAATATATACACTCTGAAATAAGCATTTTGAGGATATCCCGGAAGCGCGCCTCATTATCCAGCCCGTAGTACCGGCGGAAGGGGTTATAGCTGTTGTGAAACGCGTCCGAGTCGAGATCCATCGCGGCGTCCATGATATAAATGAAGCGTCCGAGAGCGCGCCCCATGGCGCGCAGTGTGTCCGCCCACCTGTCCTCGCGGAAAACGAGCGTTTCCGCCATAAGGTCACCGAACGTCGCGGCGGCAGCATCCGCGCTTTCATCATGCGCGGCCTCCAGCTCATGCAGGCGGGAGAGCGACAGCGTCATTGCCGAATGCTGGCGCGGATAAGCCTGCGAAAGCGCCCTGTACGCCCTGCCGAGCGCCCCGGCCGCGGCAAGCGAGGGAAAACTCGCGTCATCCTGCCAGTTATCCATGCACTTGAGATAGGCAAGCATGACGTTCATATCCGCGGCATAGTCCGTCATTTCACTGGCCCACCACGCGTGCGCCTTTGACGGATGCGCGATGCATTTGAACTCCCCCGCCGCTTCCTCCGGCTCATACAGCGAGCCAAGGAGCAGCACGATAAACGTCAGGTCATAGTTCAGCGTCAGGCGCGACAGCTGCCCGTGCCGCTGCTTGAGCGCCCTGCACAGCCCGCAGTAGCACGCTTTATAGCGCGCGGCCTGCTCCTCCGTCAGCGCGCCGGTATACGCCGCAAGATAGCCGAACATATCAGGTTTTGCCGAAGAAGGACGTGCCGCACTTGCGGCAGACTATCTTTATCTTTCCGCGGTGGCGCGGCACGCGCAGACTCGCCCGGCAGGAAGGACAGGTGAAGAACTTATAGTACTTGCGCTGTATCCAGCGTTCCTTGAACAGCCGAAGCTCCGCCGCGGCCTTGTACTTGAGGCGCATGTATTTCCCGTTCTCCTCGCGGCGCTTATAAACGTTGCGCGAGAACATGCGGAAATAGACATAAACCAGAAGCGCAATGACTATCGGATACAGCACCCCGCCAATGCTTTTGGAAAAGATGCTGGAAAGAAGCATCAGTATCAGATCCACGATAAGCAGGAATATATTAAGCTGGTCATTGCCGTTTCTGCCGGCCATAAACCTTGCAAAACGTTCTCTCATTAACTCACCTTAATTAATAATTTCTAATACGTTAGTCTATCACAATGCTTCTTCAAAACATCACAAAATTGTTAATTATGGCGCAGTTCAGCGCCCCTCCGCACGCGCTTTGAGCGAAAGCTCAACTATCTTTTCACAGAGCTGCGCGTACTCTATCCCGGCGACTTTTGCCGCGCGGGGAATGAGGCTGTTCGGCGTCATTCCGGGCAGAGTATTGACCTCAAGGCACCACGCGCGCCCCTCGGCGTCAAGGATGAAGTCCGTGCGCGAATACACGGAGAGGCCCAGCGCGCGGTGGAAGCGCAGCGCGGCCTCGCCCATGAGCTTCTGCTCATCCGGTGTGATGCGCGCGGGGCAGATCTCCTGCGCACCCTCGCTGCCGCTCTGATATTTTGCGACATAGTCAAAGTCGCCGCCGGCAGGGGGCACGATCTCAATAGCGCTGAGATAAGCGTCATCAAGAATGGGAACGGTCATTTCGCGGCCGCGTATCTTCTCCTCCACAACGGCGCGGCTGCTGTATTTGAGCACCTCGCGCAGACCGGCTTCAAGCTCGGCGCGCGTTTCGGGCATGACGACGCCGATGGACGAGCCGCCGTTGACGGCCTTTATAACGCAGGGCAGAGGAAGCTCCTCACACAAAGCGGGGATATCCGCCGCGGTATAGGTGATCTCCCGCCATTTCGGCGTGAGCACACCGGCGCTTTCCATGATGCGCTTCGCCACGGCCTTATCCATCGCCATCGCGCTGCCGAGTGTACTCGACCCCGTATAGGGCACGCCGAGGAGGTCGAGCGCGGCCTGTATCTTGCCGTCCTCCCCGTCCGCGCCGTGCAGGCCGAGGAATACGCAGTCGGCAAGCTGGCATATCTCAAGCACGTTCTTTCCAAGGCGGCTCGGACTCTTCATGCGGCGCGACGCCTTGACGGCCGCGATATCCGGCGCTGTCTTTTCAACGGCGACATCGCCGCAGAACCCATCCGGCACATCGAACGCGTCCTCCAGCGCACCGTCGTAATCCTCAAGCCCCATGAACATATCCACGAATATGGCCTTATGGCCGAGGCTTCTGAGCGCGCGGCACACCGAGGTGCCCGTCACAAGGGCGACGTGCCTTTCTGAGCTGATGCCGCCGCCGAGAACAACTATTTTCATAGAACATACTTCCTTTCAATGAAAAACAGATACAGAATACCACGTTCTGGGGCAAAGCACAAGGATTTATTGTAAAACCGGAGCCGCATCCGCGGCCCCGGAAATCGACATCACGTCATATCAGCACTGTTTGATTATCCTGATGAAGAACTCGACCGCGTGCTTGACGGTGTCAAGGCGGATATGCTCGTCATTGCCGTGGATGGTGCGGCGCTCCTCCGCCGTGAGGTCCATCGCAGAGAAGCGGTAGACCCTGTCGCTTATCTCGCCGTAGTGGCGGCTGTCGGAGCACTGCACCATGAGATACGGCGCGACGATGCAGCCCTTCCACGTGCCGGCAACGGCGTTGACAACGTGCGTCCACCCGGCGCAGTCCGTGCGGGAGATAGGACTAGGCTCCATATGATCGCCGACGGTGAGCTTCACGTCGGGGTCGTTTATGACGGTGCGGATATACTCGACCGCAGAGCTGACGGAGTCCTCGGGATTGAGGCGGATATTGGAGACCATGGACACGGAGGGCGGGATGACGTTCGGCGCCTTGCTGCCGCTCATCTGGGTGAAGGCGACGGTCGTGCGCAGAAGAGCGTTGAGCTCGCCGCCGCTCTTTTTGCACATCGCGTCCAGAATGCCGCCGAAGCACCAGAGATTTGCAAATATGACGCGGTAAACGAAGCTGGAATGGCGGCCGAGGGTGTCGAACATTTCAAGCGCGGGCTTGGTGAAGTGCATTTTGAAGGGGTGCGCCTCGACCTTGGTGCAGGCCGCGGAAAGGCGGCCGACGGGCGTGTGCGGCGCGGGAGCGGAGGCGTGCCCGCCGCTTGAGGCGAGGGAGTATTCAAGATTGAGCATACCCTTTTCCGCGATGCCGATGAGGCCGCAGGGCTGCGTCACGCCGGGGAACACATTATCGACGACAGCGCCGCCCTCGTCAACGACCATTTCGGGCGTGACGCCGTGCTCTTTGAAATATTTGACGATATTCTTCGCGCCGGGGCCGTTGACCTCTTCCCCGCCGGAGAAGGCAAAGTATATGTCGTTTTCGGGAACAAAGCCCTGCTTTATAAGGTTCTCTGCCGCGGAGAGGATGCCGTTGAACGTGACCTTTGTGTCGAGTGTGCCGCGGCCCCACATGATGCCGTCGGTTATCTCCGCGTCAAAGGCGGGATGCGTCCAGTTCTCCTCCTCAACGGGAACGACGTCATAATGCGCCATGAGCACCGCGGGGGCGCCATCGCCCTTGCCCTTCCAGCGGAACAGCAGCGCCCTGCCGTCCATGCGCTGCATGGGGCAGGTCTTTACAACGTTGGGGAAGAGCACGGGAAGCTTGGAAATGAGCTTTTCAAACTCCGCGTCGTCCTCAAGCGAGGAATCGTTATAAGAGACGGTGCGGCACTTGATAAGCTCGGCAAGCGAGGCGACAGCGGCGTCTCGGTCGAAATCGACAGGCTCAAACTCCGTCTGTCCGGCGTCCTTCGGCGTGAAGAGCGCCGCGCGGATGAGAATGACCGCGAGGAAAACAACGACAATGGCAAGAATGATCCAACCGAACATATTTATTCCTCCTTAATCCAGAACATGCTTTTTATAGAGAATGCGGGAAACGCCGATGGTGAACAGCACGCCGACGGGCACCATGATGCCGACCGTGGACGCGTTGAGCGCGGGAACGAAGATGAACAGCGCCAGCATGAGAATGACCGGCGCGACGGCTATCTTCCAGTTCTTCGACACGAACACAACGCCGAGGCCGCCGAAGAGCGCGGGCAGTATCTGCGCGAAGGCCGGGGCGAGCACGGGCGCGTCAAGGATGGGCGTGAGCGGCGTGATGAGGATGACGCCGAGGATGATGATGACAGTGGTGACGATGCTGGAAACGGCGATGGCGATGGTGGAGACGATCTCCCCTTCCTCGGTGCGGATGTTCGCGCCGGCCTGCTCAAGCGCATTGAGCGCGACGGGAAGCTTGAGGTTGGAGATATTGCCCGTGACAAAGCTGAGGTATGAGCCGCCGGCGCCGAGCATGGGAACATAGGTGAAGGTCTCCACCACGGCGACGGCCCAGTACATTGGTGCGGTGGCGACAAGGCCCATGAGAAGCCCGTGCCAGTCCGGAAGCACGCCGAAGAGGACGCCGACAAGTATGGGGTACATGAAAAGCGCGATCATGACGGAGATATTCCAGATGCGCCCGTCTCTGTGGACGGAATCGAGATAAGTCATTTCTTTTTTCATTTAAGCTCCCCCTCCCCTCACGAAAGCCACGCGGTTATGGGAATGGCGCTGGCCATGCCCGCGATAAGGCTTATGGGCAGGGCGTAATCGCCGACCCAGCGCCACTTGTATTTTTTGACGATAAGCCCGGCAAGGCACATCACCAGCGCGGACACGAGCATCACGAGCGGCGGGATGAGGCCGGAGAGTTTACCGGAGAACACGGTGGCAAAATCACAGAAAACATAGCCTAGGAAGGCGGAGATCATACCGATGAACATTGAGGCGGAAAAGATATCGCCCCACTTTTTATCGCGGTTTTCCATGTTTATCATGCCGGTCTGCAGCTTCTTGCCCACCAGCGGCACGAGCCATATGCCGACCATGATGCTGATGGTCATGACCCAGGCAATGGTGACGTACTGCTGCGCCGTGAGCGCCGAGACCTGCCCGAACACAAGACCCATGGCGCTTTCCGCATTGGAGGCGGCGATGGTCTCATAAGAGAGACTGCCGACAACGCTCAGACGCAGCCACGGCAGGGGCACGCCGAGGTCCTTTGCAAGCGTGATGACGCTGATGACGATGGCGACGGCCGGGGCGATGGTGAACACCGCCGCGGTGCGCGCGATCCTTTTGAGCTTATCCGCCGCCATGCCGATGGCGAGGCCGCGCCGCCACGCCTTCACAAGGAAGTACACGGACTGGGCAAGCACTGCGGCGATTATCACGCCGGCGACGACGAATAGCACGGGGCTGTTGACATTGAATGCCATGCTGTTCACTCCTTCGATTCTTTTCTCTTTTCTTTCAGACTATTTGATTTTAGACTATTTGGAATATGTAAAACTTGAGATAATCCGTCTCCGGCACGTTCCAGAGTATGGGGTGGTCGGGCGCCTGCTGGCGCGCCTCTATCTGCTTGAGCTCCACCCCGGCGTCGCGCGCGGCGGAGGCGAGCATCTTGCGGAAAAGCTCATCCGGCATGAAGTGGCTGCATGAGGCCGTGGCGAAATATCCGCCGCGCGGCAGGAGCTGGAGCGCGCGCAGGTTTATCTCCTTATAGCCGCGCTCCGCACTGCCGACAGTTTTGCGCGACTTCGTGAACGCGGGCGGATCGAGAATGACGAGGTCATAGGGCTTGCCGGGCGCGGCGGCGAGCTTGGGCAAAAGCTCAAACACGTCCGCGGCGATAAAGTCCATGCGCCCGTCCAGCCCGTTGCGCACGGCGTTGGCGCGCGCCATTTCAATGGCGCTTTCGGACACGTCCACCGCCGTGACATGCTCCGCCCCGCCAAGCACGGCATTGAGCGCGAAGGAGCCTGTGTGCGTAAAGCAGTCGAGCACGCGCCGCCCCTTCGCAATGCGGGCGACGGCGAGGCGGTTATACTTCTGGTCGAGGAAGAAGCCGGTCTTCTGGCCGTTTTCCACGTCCACGCTGTAATAAACGCCGTTTTCGCATATCTCCGTAACTGGCGAGGCGGGGTGCGCATCGCCGTACCAGCCCTTGAACTGGGGCAGACCCTCCAGCGCGCGGATGGCGGCGTCATTGCGTTCAAACACGCCGTCTATCACCTGCCCGTCGGCGCGCAGCGTCTCAACGAGCAGGGGGAAAACAACGTCCTTTATCCTCTCCATGCCGACGGACAGCGTCTGCGCGACGAGGATGTTGGAAAACCTGTCCACCGTCAGGCCGGGGAAGCCGTCGGCCTCGCCGAAGATAAGGCGGCAGCAGGACACGTCCGGCCCCATGACGGTCTTTCTGTAATCCCAGGCGTATTTTATGCGCCGCGCCCAGAAGGCCGCGTCGAACGCGTCGTTCGCGTTGCGCGAAACGAGGCGGACGCGTATCTTGCTGTGTCGGCTGAGAAAGCCCGTGCCGAGGTACTTCCCCTTCTCGCTGACGGCATCGACGAGCGCGCCGTTTTCCGCGTCCTCCGCGCCGGAAACGACCTCCGCCTCATATATCCACGGGTGGCCCTGCTCGACCCAGCGGGTGCCTTTCGCAGTGACGGTCACGCGCGGATACTGGCGCTGTACTTTCATTGGCATCATCCCCATCTTTTTTCTGCTATTTTAACATATTTCCTGCGCCGTGGAAACAGTCATTTCACACTAACTTGAAGAAAATACGCGCACCGCGGCCGCGCGGCATTCAGGGCCGGGCAACGATTTTCATTGCGTAACATATGTTTTTGATTTATAATGCAGGACAGAAACGAAAAAAGGAGCGAGGACATGAGCAAAATACTGCTTCTTGAGGATGATCTGAGCCTTGCGAACGGGTTGAGCTTCGCCTTTCGCAGGGAGGGGTTCACGCTTGACGCCGCAAGGACGATAGCGGAGGCGGATGCGCTTTGGGCAGGTGGAAAATACGACCTGCTGGTGCTGGACGTATCGCTGCCGGACGGCTCCGGCTTTGACTTCTGCAAGAGAGTGCGATGCACGTCAAGGGTGCCGGTAATATTCCTGACGGCGTCTGACGAGGAGACGAGCATCATTATGGGGCTGGACATCGGCGGCGACGATTACATCACAAAGCCGTTCAAGCTGGGCGTGCTGATGTCGCGCGTGAACGCCCTGCTGCGCCGGGCGGGCGCTTTCAGCGCCGCGGAGACCGAGCTTGCATCAAACGGCATAAGGGTGCTTTTATTGCAGGGGCAGGCTTACAAAAACGGAGAGCCGCTGGAGCTGACGTCCGCGGAGTATAAGCTTCTGTGCCTTTTCATGCGAAATGCGAACACGGTGCTGACAAAGGGGCAGATACTGGACAAGCTGTGGGACTGCGAGGGCAATTACATCGACAGCAGCACGCTGACGGTATACATTCGGCGGCTGCGCATGAAGATAGAGGACGAGCCGGGCGGGCCGCAGATGCTGCTGACCGTGCGCGGGATGGGCTATAAATGGAACGTGATGAGCTGAGGTGCGCATGAGGATACTTGCAAACAGGGAAATACGGCGGCTTTTCACCGCGCTGGCGCTGATATGGGCGCTTGCGATGCTGCTCACGGCGGGCTGGGCATGGCTGTACTGCCGGAGGCTTACGCCGTGGCCGGTGCTCATTCCGCTTCTGGCGGGCGGCGGAGCGTCTTTGATATTCCGGCTTCTCTCAACACAGACGCAAGCCTTTCCGGAACCGCCGATCTGATATCCTATGACGATTTTGACCTGCAATGTCTGAAAAAGGACGGCGTGCTGAAAAGGGGCAGCGACCTGAAAAAGGTCTATGGTAACAGCGGCTTCGTGCTGGCAGCGTCCGACGCGGACAGCGCATGGAGGATAGGCGACACGGTCCATATCAATGGCGAAACGCTTACGATAGCGGGCCTTCTGAAAAACGACCCGTTCAGCGAGGACGGCCTGACGCACGGGAAGCTTACGCTGATATCTTCCGGCGAGACCTTTGTCCGCCTGACGGGGGAAGAGGATTACGCCCTTGTGATGGTGCAGACGACGGGCGGCGCAACAAACGCGGATGTCCGGGCCATTCAGGCCGCCGCGGGCGAGAGTTTCAGCTTCCGGGATATGCGCGAGGCGCGCACATCCGGAACCTACATGGCCTTTGTGTTCTGCGTCTATGCGTTTCTGACGATAATCGCGCTGGTAACGGTGCTGAACATCGTCAACAGCATTTCCATGAGCATATGGGCAAAGATGAAGCAATACGGCGCGATGCGGGCCGTGGGCATGGATGGGCGGCAGGTGACGAAAATGATAGCCGCGGAGGCCGCGACATACGCCGCGCTTGGGTGCGCCGCTGGCTGCGCCATCGGTCTGCCGCTGAGCAGGCTGATATACAACGTGCTCATTGACGGGCGCTTCCCCTATGCCGTGTGGTGCTTCCCGCTGAGGCCGCTTGTGATGATAGTACTTTTTGTTTCGCTTGCGGCGGCCGCGGCGTCCATCGCCCCGGCAAGGCGCATCCGCAATATGCCGGTCACGGCGGCGATAAACGAATTATAAATACTGCGTGAAAAATTCCGGGCGCGGCAGATGCCGCGCCCGGAAGCGAGACTGTCGAAAAAGTGGCCTTGCCACTTTTTCGAGAAAGCTTCGCTGCGTTC
>URPU01000070.1 GCA_900549865.1 uncultured Eubacteriales bacterium | reverse complement strand
CGCCGGTGACGTGGTGGAGGTCGGCACGGGCGTGACAGACTTCGCACCCGGCGACAGGGTCGTGGTCGAGCCGCACTACGGCTGCGGCGAGTGCTGGTATTGCAGGCATGGCCTTTATAACATCTGCCCCGATAAGAAGGTGCTGGGTTCCGGCGGCTGGAGCGGCGGTCTGGGCGAATACATAGTCACTCCGGAAAAAACAGTCGTCCGCCTTGCCGATAGCCTTTCCTATGAGGAGGGCGCGCTGATAGAGCCTGTGGCAAACGGGATGTATGCTGTGCGCAATTCCGGCATCACTCCGCGCTCGACCATTGCCATCATCGGCGCAGGGCCGATAGGTATGGGGGACCTCCTGTGCGCGAAGCTCTATAATCCCCGGCTCATCGTTATGGCCGATATTTCGGACTTCAACCTTGAAAAGGCGCGGAAAATGGGCTGCACGCACACGGTCAACAGCCGCAAGGAGGATCTGCGTGCAAAGATCATGGAGCTGACCGGCGGCGAGGGCGTGGATATGACCTTCCTCGCATTCGGTGATGAACCGACTATCCGCCAGGCGGCGGAGATAACCCGCCGCGGCGGACAGCTTATCCAGCACGCCCTTATGGATGACGGCATAGGCTTCCCCTATATGCTGCATCAGCAGCACGAACTGGATTTCAAGGCGTACAATATGTATCAGCATGAGGATTTTGAGCTTATCTGCGACGCGATTGCGGATGGCCGCATGGATCTGAGCCATTTTGTCACGCAGCGTTATCCGATAGAGAAGTTCAAAGAAGCCATAGACATGGCGGACAAACGGCCTGAACCTGTGCTGAAGGTTATGATGGAATTCTGAGCAGGGATAAATAAGGCAAACAAATAACATAGGCGCTGGGTGCGGTCATAGACTGCGCTCAGCGCCTGTTTCTTATATGCTGTCCGGTGACGGAGTCTCCACAAACCGCCCGGCGTCCTGCGCGTAAACGGCCATCGCGGCGGATATGAAGATGTTGAAGCGCTCCGCTGCGCTGTCCGGGTCGAGGCCGAAATCGGTTTTCAGCCTGTTTATGCGGTACAGCACGGTGTTTCTGTGCAGCGAGAGGCTTTCGCAGGTGTCCTGAAGCGAATGGTGGCACAGAATGTAGGTGAACAGCGTCAGGCAGTACTCCGTGCCGTGCCGCCGGTCATGCTCCGCCGCAGCCGCAACGCCGCTCTGCATAAGCGCGCCGCAGTCCTCCAGCCGCTCCATTATCAGCGCGCCGTGGTACGCTGCAGCCCGCACCACGCGGCGGCTGCCGTGCTTTGTCCGGTCGAGCACGCGCCGCGCGTTTTCATATGTGCGCGGCAGAAGGAAAAGCCTTTCGTATGGGTCTGATATCACCACATGCAGCTCATAGCTCTCTGCCAGCGCGTCGAACAGCCGCAGATCGTGCGAATCGTTCAGGAAGAGTATGATGCACTCGTCGTGCACCAGCGGGTGCGACGCATAGAACCTGCGGGCCAGCACATCCTCCACCGGCGCGCTCTGCGCCGATAAGTCGCGCCCGCCGTCCATCGTTACAAGCGCTATCCGCCCGCCGTCAAGCCCGGAAAGAAACGTCGCCGAGGCCTGAATCTGAAAGGCCGCTTCGTTCTCATACGCCCCGGCAAGCAGGTTTGCAAGCACGCTTTCCGCGTCGTTTGTGCATATCTGGCTGCAGTGGTATTCAAATATAAGCTGCTTTGAGAGCACGGCCTCTATCAGCCTGTAGTCGCCGTCCGGCCTCTCGCGCAGATCTCCCGCGGTGTCTACGCATATCAGGTACCCGAGAAGCACGCCCCTGTGCCGAAGCTCAGAAAACCGGCGGAGGTACGGCGAACCGGGCACATTCATATAAACGCAGCCCGTTTCCGCGCCGGGCATACTGTGCATGAGAGAAACGAATTCATAGCTCATTTCGCGCCGGTGCACCGTGCCCAGAAACAGGGCGTCGTCAAAGCCGGGCGGGTACGCGCAGGCCGCAACCTTGAAGGCGCTGTTCACGACCAGCACCGGGCATGACAGTATCGCGCTGACGTCCTCGGTTATGGTGGCGGCGTCATCATATGAAAGAAAGTTCTCAAGCAGAGTGGATATGTCCATGGCGGCTCCTTATCATTAAACATTGTGCTGGCAGCACAACTGTATTTTGAAAGATTATACTCCCGGATTAGTGAAATTTCAAGCACATATGGCTATAATCATAATTGTTCAAGGGGATAGAGAAAAGGAGCTTTGAGATAAAGCTCCGGCGCCGGTTCCGGCAGCAGCTTGTGCGTGACGCATATGGCACAGCCGGAGGCGGGATCATCACCTCGGACGAAAATATATAAACTCAAGTCTTATATAAATTGGAGGTCTGCACTATGTTACCCAGCATCTTCGGTGAAAATATGTTTGATGATTTCTTTGACGGTTCCTTTGATAAAAGCTTCTTCGGCGGCCGCGACCCGCTGTATGGCAAGCACGCCCGCAATATGATGAAGACCGATATCCGCGAGAAGGACGACGCCTATGAGCTTATCGTGGACCTGCCGGGCTTCAAGAAGGATGAAGTCAGCATCGACGTCAAGGACGGCTATCTCAGCATCAGCGCTGCGAAGGGTCTTGATGAGGACGAAAGCGACAAGAGCGGCCGCGTCATCCGTCAGGAGCGCTACGCCGGTACGTGCTCGCGCAGCTTCTACGTGGGCGATGTAAAGCCCGAGGACGTCAAGGCGAAGTATGAATCCGGCATCTTGACCATCACTCTCCCGAAGGCGGAGCAGAAGAAGCTCTCCTCCGGCACATCCGTGACGATCGAATAAGTCTGCGTCAAACTTGGGGATAATTGATATTCGATTTGAACCAAATGCAAATAAATAAATAATAAAAAATTCAGGAGGGCATATGCTCTCCTGAATTTTTATGGGTCTTGCGAAAATTACTTCATGCCGTTCTCGTAGGCCTCGATCATTTTCTTGACCATCTGGCCGCCGACGGAACCAGCCTGGCGGCTTGTGAGGTCGCCGTTGTAACCGTTCTTCAGGTTAACGCCGACTTCAGAAGCGGCCTCCATCTTGAACTTCTCCATAGCGTCGCGTGCCGCGGGGTTGACAAGATGATTACTGGAATTGGTAGACATAGTTTACATCTCCTTTTTCTCTATTCGGGTCGTTTGCCCGAGCTTATCTTTTGCATATCAAATGGAGATATTCCGAAATTGAAGGTGTAAATTTTTCATGGAGAGTAAAAAGTTAATATCTAACTACAGCATCTTTTTTGCGTTGACACGAAAAAGATATTCTAATAAAATACTATTATACTATTATGATGCGACAGGAGAGGGCCACACATGAAAGTTTTGCTTTTGAGCTGCAGCACCGGAGAAGGGCACAATCATTGCGCACTTGCTGTAAAGGAAGCGCTGGAGGCGAGAGGACACGAAACGGAGTTCCTTGACATGCTGCACATGTTCGGTGAGCCGGGGCCGCTGAGCTTTGATAAGATCCTCAACAGAATATCGTCCAAAACGCCGGAGCTTTTCGGCATGATGTACCACGCTGGCGCGATGTACAGCGCAACGGGGGTCACTTCGCCTGTATATCTTGCCAACATACGTCATGCGCGCCAGCTCAACGAGTTTATAATTCAGCGCGGCTATGATGCGGTCGTATGCTCGCACCTGTTCCCGATGGAAACGCTCACATTTCTGCGCCGGCATGAAAAGTGCACGGTGAAATGCTACGGCGTGCTGTCGGACTATACATGCATCCCGTTCCTCGCGGAGACCGAGCTTGACGGGTATTTCCTGCCGCATGAGGAAGTCTTTGACCTGTGCGTGCAGGCCGGTATGCCAAGGGATAAGCTTATTGTCAGCGGTATGCCCGTCGCGGAGAGGTTCAAAACGAAGCTTGATAAGGCCACGGCGCGCGATATCCTCGGTCTGCCGATGGACAAAAGAATATACCTCATCATGACGGGCGGTATCGGCTGCGGCGACGCGGTCTCCCTTTGCGACGCGATTCGGCGCGTGCCGGACGAGAACGCGCTGCTGTGCGTGCTCCCCGGCCGAAATGAGGAGCTGAGGGAAATGCTCGATGAAAAATACCACGGCGCCGGGGTGACGGCAATACCGTTTACGGATAAGGTCGCCGAATATATGCGCGCCGCCGACGTGCTGCTTTCAAAGGCGGGCGGAATATCCAGCTCCGAGGCGGCCGTGCTTGGTGTGCCGCTGGTGCACACGATGGCTATCCCAGGCGTGGAGACCTTGAATGCGGAGTTCTTTGCCGCGCACGGCATGTCGTTCTTTGCGCAGAATGTTGACGAGGCCGCGCGTTTTGCGGACAGGCTTATATTTGACGCTGCGGCGGCGGAGAGAATGCTGCACGCGCAGGCCGCCGGTCTTGCAAAGAATGGCGCGGCGCGCATTGCCGAAACCGTCGAGGCGGGGGCAGCGAACTGACTGCGTTAACAAAATTCATAACAAATATATAAAAAAACACAGTCTGATACGGGGCTTCCCGTATCAGACTGTGTTATTTACTCGGCGGGGGGAAGGGAACAAACAAAATATGATTGGCAATATTTTTGGTAACAAAATATATTAAAAACCACGTAAAAAATGTCAAAACTGCCGCTTGCCATGATTTTCAAAAAAAAAAAAACGACGCATAAGTTACGTAAACCAACGTAAACCATCGGTATAAATCAACAAATTCGACTTAAAAGTATTGACTTCTACATGCGAATGTAGTAATGTTATGCCTGTAAGAGTGACGCGGAAAAGTGTGCACTTTTTCCATCAAAAACTTGCCCGGATGGAAAACGGCGGCGGTGCGCGTATTCGCACAGCGCGTGCGGCTGTCAGGCGCGGCGTCCTCCTGCGTCAGTGCGAAAAACATTTTATCGGAGGTAAATAGTATGGAGAAAATTTCCCGGCGCATTTTTTCGCTCTTCATCGTTGCGCTCCTCGTCGTTACGCTTATCCCGGTGGGCGCTTTCGCTGAAGAATACATTGCAGAACCGCTGGCACTGGTTTCTGGTGAGACACAGACCTGCCGGTTTAAGATCCTCTACGTGGACAGCAGCTTCAATCTCGGCTACAACTACGGCGATGAGTGGAATGTCGATTACACGTGTATGTACACTACAGGCCACAGCGGCTACAATCACACCATAAACTGCTCTGTCATTAAGGAGCAGGTGAACAAGGCAGCGGGCATGGTAGACTCCAGTTGGGAGATAGTCGGCTGGTCTAAGGAAGCGAGTGCTAATCCGCGGGTCTTTGAAGCCTACAGCGGCACTACAGCAACCCAGACGACCTACACAATCTACATAGTTGCCAAGAAGACCACCCCGGCCCCGACGCCGACTCCCGTTGTGGCTAAGACCTTCACTGTCAACTACACGTCTGACGGCAGCCTGTTCAAGACTGATAGCAAGACCGTTAGCGACACTGCCCCAATAACCAGCAGCAGCGCCGACTTTAAAGTTATCTCTGATGTTCCCACCAAGGACGGCTACACTTTCAAGGGCTGGGTCGATGCGAGCAACACCGCTTACAATGCTAGTGCTCCGTTCACCCTTTCCGCGAGCACTGCCAACGCGCAGGTAAATGGCAACAACGTCACGCTTGAACTGAAAGCTGTTTGGGAAAAGAATGCGGATCCCGAGCCGTCTCCGTCGACGAGCCCCAATCCGGATCCCGAGCCGTCTCCATCTACGAGCCCCAATCCTGACCCCGAGCCGTCTCCATCCGCGAGTCCCGATCCGAATCCCAGTCCGACCCCGTCCACGGATCCCACTCCTGATGAGCCGGGCGACAAGGTCAGCGTTCCCGGCATGCTCAAGACCGCAAACGGCAAGACCGGCGAGGGTGCTATAGGCAGCCTCAAGCGCGGCGACACTGTTGACTTCGTCCTCAAGACCAACGTCGGCGAGGATATGATGTGGGCAGAGGATGCCGAGACCGGCGAGAAGGTCCAGAGACTCACCCAGAACAAGGAAACCGGCCTTTGGGAAGGCGCAGAGTACAAGCTCATCGTGACCGACGCTATGGATGACCCCATGGTCATTGATGGCGATATAGCTGTCTCTATCAACGGCAAGGACGGCAGCAATTACGTCACCTATACTTCCAAGACCGATACGGGCTTCGTCCTCAGCATTGACTGCGTCGCGGCTCTCAATGACGGTGTGTTCACGGTTGACGACATCGGTACGGCTGTTGTCCTCGTCACCTACACCGCAAAGGTCAATGCCGACGCCGAGGATGGCGCGATCCTCAAGAACACCGCATCCGTCAACGGCAGCGCTGAGTCCGTTGTCACCGGCGATGTCACTGTTCCTGTTGAGCCGCCTCACACCGGCGGCAGCGGCACCGCAATGTTCACTGTCGGCGGCCTGGTGATACTCGCCGCGGCATTCATCGTGCTTGCAGTTTCTCGCAAAAAGGGCAAGGAGAACTGAAGCACAGACCGGCTTTAAGAGCATAACCACCTAACATTAAGGGCAAAGTTTTCTTTGCCCTTAATGGCGTAAAAAAGATAACCCTAAATCACTTGAAAATTGCACAGCGCATACTGACGGGGAAGGCGGAGAGACGCTGACATGAAGAAGAAAAAGGGGATAAGCACGGCGCTGGTCGTGATACTTGTGCTTGCCGGACTTGGGCTTATACTTTATCCAACGGTCAGCGACATGTACGCGACCTGGCAGTATAACAAGGAAATAGAGGCGTATAACGCCACGCGCGCGCAGGAGACCGCCGCGCGCAATGAGAAGCTCTGGGCAGACGCGGAGAAATATAACCGCGACCTGCTGGATAAATCAGAGCAGTTCAGCGTTTCAAGCGATGAGCTTGAGCGCGTTGAGGGGCTGCTGAATCCCCTCGGAAACGGGATGATGGGCTACGTCAACATTCCGAAGATAGACGTTGCGCTTCCCATATATCAGGGAACAGATGAGAAGGAGCTTCAATCCGGCGCGGGCTGGTGGATAGGTTCAAGCCTGCCGACGGGCGGGGAGAGCACCCACTGCATCATCACCGCGCACACCGGCCTTTCCAAGGCCAAGCTGTTTACGGACCTTGACCAGCTTGAGCTGGGCGACAGGTTCACGCTCACCATACTTGACCGCACGCTGGAGTATGAGGTCGATCAGATACTTGTGGTCGTGCCGACGGACTATGAACCCCTTTACATCGTTGAGGGGGAGGACTATGTCACGCTGTATACGTGCACGCCGTACGGTGTGAATACGCACAGGCTGCTTGTGCGCGGCGCACGCGTTGAGGCCGGACAGGAGACTGTGGCGGAAGCGGGCGGCACGAACTGGCTGCTCATCGGCGGCGGAATAATTCTGCTTGCCATAATTGCAGGTGTGGTGTATTTTATAATAAAGCGGCGCAGGAAGGCCGCGCCCGCGGCGGCAGAAGAGAAGGCCGCGGATGCGCCCGATTCTCCCAAAGTGCCGGATGCAGCCGCCGCTCCCGAAGCCGCGGATGCACCGGAAGCTCCGGAGGCCGTAGCCGCACCAAAGAAAGAAGAAAACAACAGCGGCACGCGTGTGCCCAATGCAGAAAAGAAGAGCCGCCGAATGGCCGAAACGAAGAGAAGAGCTTCATCCGGCTATGTCGGCAAGCACTGCGCGCCGCAGAATATAAGCAAAGATTCCGCAAGATCAAAGGAGAAGCAGCAGTACGATGAAAAATAAAATCGTGAAAACCTCAATTTTAATAATGTGCGCCCTGCTTCTGCTGTCGGCGGCTATCCCACCGGCGGCATCGGCGGACGGCAGCGCGTCATTGACGCTGAATTATCTGTCGGATGTTGGGTTCAGGGTCTACCTCGTTGCGACTCCCGGTTCCTCGGGGTATGAGCCGGTTCCGGCTTACGCGGGGTGCAGCGCGTCGTTCAACCCGTCCACGGCAGAGGGCTGGCGTGAGCTTGCGCAGGTGCTTGCCGCCAATACCGGAAGCACCGCCGCGCCCGTTGCTTCGGGCAAAACGGATGCAAACGGAAGCATCACCTTTACGGGGCTTGCCGCTGGAATGTACCTTATCATGGGCGACAGCGTCCGCCGGAACAACGTCGAGTATACGCCGAATCCGTTCGTCGTCACGCTTACGGAGGGGCAGTCGCTGGTGTGTCAGGTGAAGGGGGCGGAGACGCCCTATGACCCTGTTGTCAAGTCTGTCACCGTGAAGAAGGTCTGGGCAAACGACAGAACGTCCGTGCGTCCGACAGGCGTCGTCATTCAGCTTTTGCAGAACGGCACGGTGTATGACACGCAGGTGCTGAGCGCCGCCACCGGCTGGACGTATACATGGAGAGAGCTTGACGCGGAAAAGACGTGGTCCGTGCGGGAAAGCTCCGTGCCGCCCGGATACACCGCCAGCATAAAGCGCGAGGGCGATGTTTTCACGGTCACAAACACCTATACGGCCTCGACTCTGCCGTCTGGCATTCCCGGCACGGGCGACGACGCGCAGATGGCGCTGTATCTTGCCGCCGCGCTGACGAGTCTTGCGGCCTTTGCCGTGCTGGCGTATACGTACAGAAAGCGCCGCGGCGAACAGTGACATATATCCCGTCTTGTCCACGGGAACAGAATATTCAGGCTTAAGAACAAGTAATAGCCCCTGCCGCAGTTTTATGCGGCGGGGGCATTCCTATGGCCGCGCTTTGCAAATGCCGCACCATGGGCGGGAAGGACTTGAATTCAGGCACGCGCGTGTGTATAATATCAGGCAAGAGATTTGACTGTGATCAGGTATTGCGTAATGAAAAAGGGTCACTCCGCAAGGATAGTTCTGTATATAATCATGACCGCGCTTGCCATGGGCGCAATATACATGCTTTCATCACAGCAGCATGACAGCTCCGTCGCCATGAGCGAGGGCGTGCTGAACATCGTGAGGAAGCTTATGTACGCCGGTGGGCTGGACGCGCGCAACGCGCGCCTTTTCGGCGCGATGATATGCATATTCGCGCTGGGCATATGCGCGGTGCTGCTGTTTTTCGCGGCGTTCACACTGCGCTCAAGGTGGCAGCCGGTCGTATACACGCTTATGACGGTGCTTGTGATGTGCGCGATATTTTTTCTCTCCGCGCAGGACGGGCACAGCTCGCAGTCGCTCAGCGACGGGTTTCTCGCCTCGGTGAAGAAGCTGATTGCGCTTCTGCCGCCGCTTACGGATGAGGGGCCGGAGAACGACGTGCGCAAGTATGCTCATATGTTTGAGTATTTTGTGCTGGGCATATGCTGCTTCATGCTCTTCGCGGAGGTGTTTCTGCACGCTCCGCAGCAGCCCTCGGCGGCGGCATTGTCGGCATATGTGTTCTGCTTCGTATATGCCGGAACGGATGAGTTCCACCAATACTTCGTGCCGGGGCGCGCGGCCAAATTCAGCGACGTTCTGGTCGATTCCGTGGGCTTCACGGCCGGAATAATGCTGATGCTTGCAGTAAGTCTTATATGCATACATAGAAAAAGGAGAAGTGCAGATGAGTAAGCACCTGCCGCAAAAGGAAAGCCGGCACCTGAAAGCGCCGGAGGTGAAAAGGCCGCGCCGCACAGCACGGGAGACCCGCGCCGTAGTGCGTGAGCATCCCGCGTTCGACCTGACGAAAAAGAACATTGCCGTCACGGCGGGGGCGGCGCTTCTCTTTGCTGGCGCGCTTATTGCCGGGTTCACGGGCTGGCTTGGTGCGGCGGTGTACGCCGTGCCGCTGGTGCTGGCCGGGATCGCGGTGGCAATGCGCGCGGTCGAGGAGGCTTTTGGCGGGAACTATCTGGATGAAAGCATCTTCGTCATAGTCGCTTCCGCCGCGGCATATGCCACGGGGCAGTTTGCCGCCGGGGCGGGGGTCATGGTGCTTTACCGCGCGGGGAAGCTGCTGGACGCGGCGGCGGCCGCACTGGACAAGAAAATGTATGCCGGGATGAAAATGCGCCTGCCGCAGAGCATAAACATCTGCGGGGAGCGCGGCATTGAGGAGAAGCAGCCGCAGCAGGCGGCGGTCGATGATGAGTTCATCGTGCAGCCGGGCGAAATGCTCGCACTTGACGGCGTGGTCGTAGAGGGGATGAGCGCGCTGGACGCGTCCGCTCTCACGGGAAGCGCGGATAATTTCACTGTCGCCGTCGGAAGCCGCGTCATGTCCGGGTGCATAAACGTGTCCGCACCGATACGCGTGCGGGCGGAGAAGATATTTGCCGACTCCACCGCTTCAAAGGTGTGCGATGCGCTTGAGGGGGCGCACAAATTCCGCGCGGACCTTGAAAAGCGTATTGAGCGCTTTGCGGGCATATATACGCCGGTGCTCGTCGGGCTTGGCCTCGTATCCGCAGTGATACCGCCGATATTCACCGGGGCGTGGAAGGACTGGATAAGCCGGGGCACGGTGCTTCTGGTGCTGTCCGGTACATCGGCGCTCAGCGTGACGGCTGCGCTTTCATATGTGGGCGCTGTCGCCGTGTCCGCCAAAAACGGCATAATCGTCAAGGGCACGCGCTTTGTCGAGGCGCTTGCCAAGGCGAAAACGATGATATTCAACAAGACCGGCACACTGACGGAGGGGCGCTATGCGGTGCTTGACGTCGTGCCGCACGGCGTATCGGAGAATGAACTGCTTTACGCCGCCGCCATGGCGGAGCAGTACTCCCGCCACCCGATAGCCAGGGCGATATGCGCATCCTGCGGCGGTTTTGAGCGCGAGGCGCGCAGCGCCGTCAAGATGGAGGAGATACCGGGGCGCGGCGTCAGCACCGTCGTTCAGGGCAAGCATATCTTCGTCGGCAACGCCGCCCTGCTCGAGGAGCACAGCATACACTGTGAGATACCCAGACGCGGGGGCGCGGCGATGCATGTCGCCGTCAACGGCGCTTACTGCGGCTATATCGTCGTCAGCGACAGAGTGCGCGAGGGCGCGTTTGACGCCATCGAGGAGCTGCGCGTGCTGGGTGTGAGGAATACCGTGCTTCTTACGGATGATATACGCTCAGTTGCAAGGCCGGTCGCGTCGGCGCTCAATTTTGAAATGGTGAAGTCGGAGCAGACGCCGGAAAGCAAGATATCCGCGGTGGAATACCTCATTGCGACGAAGCCGGAGAGGTCCACGCTTGCCGTCGTGTGCGACAGGGCTGGAGACGCGCAGGCGCTGGAGCGCGCGGACGTCGGCATTTCCATTGCGGCGCTCGATTCCGATGCTGCGTTTGAGTCGGCAGACATACTTATCATGGCCGACGACCTGCGCCTCGTTCCCGCCGCGGTGCGTATCGCAAAGCGCGCCTATGACGCGGCGGTGCAGAATACGGCGGCGTTTTCCGCGCTGCGGCTGCTGATGATAATTCTGGCGCTTTGCGGCGTGCTGCCCATTCTGGCGGCGGCCCTTCTGGCCCCTGGGGTCAGCGTGATCCACAACTGCCCCGACCTGACCGACGTAAACGCCGCCATAGATATTCTGCGCCTTTTGGGGTGCAGCGTGACCCGGGAGGGGGACACGGTGACCATCAACGCCGCAAGCCCCGTTCCGGCGGCCATCCCCGAGAGGCTGAGCCGGGAGCTGCGCTCCTCGGTGATCTTCATGGGGGCTATCCTGTCCCGCATGGGAGCGGGGGAACTGGCCTATCCCGGGGGCTGTGATCTGGGCCCCCGGCCGATCGACCTGCATCTGTCCGCCCTGCGGATGCTGGGGGCGGACATCCGGGAGGAGCGGGGCAGCCTGCACTTCGCCTGGGGCCGCTGGCCCCGGGGGCGGGAGGTGTGCCTGGCGCTGCCCAGTGTGGGAGCCACGGAGAACGCCATGCTGGCCGCCTGCGGCTGTCCTGGGGTGACCACCATCGTGGGGGCCGCCCGTGAGCCGGAGATCGTAGATCTGGCCCGGTTCCTGGCCGCCATGGGGGCGGACATCGCCGGAGCGGGGGAGAGCACCATCGTTATCCGGGGCGGGAAGGCTCTGTTCCCCGCCCGGTATCCCGTGATGGGGGACGGCATTGCCGGGGCCACCTACTTATGCGCGGCGGCTGCCGCCGGGGGCGAGATCGAGGTCACCGGCGTGCAGGGGGAGCACCTGTCCGTCCTGCTGTCCATATTGGAGGAGGCCGGGTGCATCGTCTACGCCGACCGGGAGCGCATCTGCCTGCGGTCCGACGGACTGCTGGAGGGGGTCAGCCCTGTGCGCACCGGGCCCTATCCCGCCTTTCCCACCGACTGCCAGCCCCTGCTCATGGCCGCTCTGGCCGGGGGGAGCGGCAGTAC
>URPU01000069.1 GCA_900549865.1 uncultured Eubacteriales bacterium | reverse complement strand
GCGGACAACAGAGGCGCAGAACGCAGCGAAGCTTTCTCGAAAAAGCGGCAATGCCACTTTTTCGACAGTCTCAGCGCCTGTCTGCAAAACGCAGACAGGCGCATTTTTATCCCATATATCACGCGGGCTTCACTATATTCCTGACCCACACGCCTTTTTTCATAAGCACGAAGCCTATCGCGCATTTTATGACGTCCAGCCCGTTGACGATGAAGTATATCGGCACGATGGGCAGCGCGGTGAAGCGGGAGAGGCAAAAGGCCGCCGACACGGAGACCGCCCACGTAAAGCAGCTGTCGAACAGGAAGGTGATAAGCGTGTTCCCGCCGGAGCGCAGAGTAAAGAACGCGCAGTTTGCAAAGCCGAACAGAGGCATGCACACCGCGGCCACGCGGATAAGCTCAGTTGCCAGCAGGCGGATGCTCTCCTCGGTGTTGTATATGCGCGGGATGTACGGCGCGCACAGCGACAGCAGCGTGCCCATTATAAGGCAGCTTGCCAGACTCAGCGTCAGCATATGCCACGCGGTGCGCCGCGCGTTCGTCAGCCTGTCCGCGCCCAGCTCCTGCCCGACGACTATCCCTGTCGCGTTGCCGAGGGAGAGGAAGGCCTCGTTGAATATCTGCGAGACGGTGTTGCATATGTTCATCGCCGCGATGACCTGAATGCCGCGCACGGAATAGCATTGCAGCAGTATCGCCTGCCCCGTGCCCCACATCAGCTCGTTCAGCAGCAGCGGCAGAGACTTTGAAAGTATCTGCCCCGCAAGCTCCCGCGGGATGCCGAAGCTCTTGAACACGCCGCGCAGGAAGGGGAAGCGCTCGATATTCCGCCGCGCGCCGAGGATGACGATGCCAAGCTCCACAAAGCGCGAAAGCACCGTCGCAATGGCCGCGCCCACGACGCCCAGCCGCGGGAAGCCCAGCAGGCCGAAGATCAGCAGCGAGTTGAAAACGAAGTTGACGACGATGGCGGCAATGCTGGCCTTCATCGGCAGCACCGTCTGCCCCGTCTCTCTCAGGGTCCCCGCGATGCACTGCGTAACGGCGAAGGGGATAAGCCCCACCATCATAATGTGCATGTATTCCCGCGCGTAGCCCAGCGTCGCGGCGGCGTCCTGCGCGCTCGTGTCACTGGCGATGTAATCGCATATGAGCGCCGGCCCTGCAAAGCCCAGCAGCAGTATGGCCGCCGCGGTGATGAGCGAGGCAATGACCAGCTTGAAACGGAACGTGTGCCGCAGCCCGTCCATATCCCCGCTGCCGTAGAACTGCGCGCCGAATATGCCGGCCCCCGCGGTGCTGCCCCAGATGCAGAGATAGTATACGAACAGAAGCTGACCCACTATCGCCACGCCGCTCATTGGCAGCGTGCCCACCTGCCCGACCATGACGTTGTCCAGCAGGCTCACGATGTTTGTCAGCGTATTTTGAATGATGATGGGCAAAACCACGGTCAGCACATGGCGGTAAAACGCCCTGTCGCCGAACATGCACTCCCTCAGCGTCAGCTTTTCAGTGTGTTCCATATATACCTCCGTAAGCGCAGCGTTTGAATATTATACATTATCTGCGCAAAAATGCAACAGTGATATATTGAGGATCATTTCTTGAACCCCGACATCGAGCGCAGCAGCGCCGGAATGTCCGTCGGGCGGAAAAAGCGGCTCACGAAGCTGAGCACGAATTCGCGGCTCGGCTTCGCCGCGTCCAGCGCCTCGGCGCGTATCTCCTCCGGCATGGCGGCGTTCATCTTCACAAGATAGCCAAGCGCCTCGTCGAGCCGCGCCCTGCCGCGCGGATCCCACCAGTCCTCCGCCGTATAGGTCAGCCCCGCGCGCTCAAGCCGCGGAAGCGCCGCGCAAAGCCGCGCCCTGAAGTCGGCGTAGCTCCTCGCGCTGCCCCATGAGACCTCCGCCAGCGCGTATATCCGCGGGAATATGCGCCGCTCCAGCAGCGCGGCGTTATCTATATGCTCGCTCCACAGGCAGGCCTCAAACCCGTCCAGACTGCTGCCGGAGTATGCCGCGCGGCCGAAGTGGGCGCGCGTTTCGTATACCTTTTTCAGCGCCGTCATGCTGTGCGGATAGTCAAGGTACAGCTCGAACATGTCCGAGTATATCCACCGGCCGCCGCCCTCGGCGAACCTCTGCATCTGCGCGCGGTGCTGAAGCGTCCAGTATTGTATCTGCACATCCTCCGGCACGCGCCCCGCGCGCAGCGCCTCGTTCCAGCATACGGGCTTTTTAACGTGCCGCCTGAGCATCTCCGCGACGCGGCAGGTGAAGTAGCCCTGAAGCTGCTCCGTATGCGCAAGGCCAAGCGCCGCCATGCGCTTCCGGCAGTCCGGGCAGTTGTGCCAGCGCAGCTTCGGCGCCTCATCACCGCCGATGTGGAAGCGCTCGGACGCAAACAGCGGGCACAGCTCATCCAGCAGCTTTTCTATGAAGTCGAACACGCCCTCCTTGCCCGCGCAGAGTATCACACTGAATATCCCGCCGCAGGTCTTTATGTCCACCGGCTCTCCCGTGCAGCTCAGCTCCGGGTACGCCGCGAGTATGGCGCTGACGTGCCCCGGCATGTCTATTTCCGGGATTATCTCCACGCCGCGAAAGCGCGCGTACTCGACGATGCCGCGTATCTCCTCCTGCGTGTAGTACTCTCCGCTCTGCGCGCACAGCTTCGGGAAAACGCGCGACTCTATCCGCCAGCCCTGATCGTCGCTCAGATGCCAGTGCAGCGTGTTTATCTTCGCAAGCGATATCCCCTCGATTATCCGCTTGACCTCCGCCGCGGGGAAGAAGTGCCGCGCGCAGTCCAGCGAAAGGCCGCGGTGCGGGTACTCCGGCGCGTCGTCTATTTCGCACACGGGCAGACTGCCGCCGTCGATAAGCGCGTACAGCGTCGTCAGCGCCCATATGACGCCGCGCTCGCCCGCCGCGCGGACGGTGACGGAATCCTCGCCGATACAGAGCGTGTACGCCTCCTCCGCCATGGCGGCCTTTTCAAGAATGAGTGACGGCCCGCCGCCGCGGGAAAGCCCCGTGCGTTCAAAAAACGCCTCGGTGCAGTATGGCTCAAAATCGTTTCTTTCTATATGCATCGCGCCCGACAGGCGGCAGACGCCGCTTCCCGCGCGCATGTGCGCCGGGGCGGGGATAATGCCGGTTTTCATGCTTCATGCCCTCCTTGCCGTGAAATACTTTTATATGTAAATTATAGTCCCTCCGCCGCCCTTTGTAAATGCCGCGCGCCGCGGCGGGGCGCGCTGTGCGCGGATGTTCACAAAATGTTCGTTGATTTCTCTTAGCAAAAGGTCTAATATTAAATTATTCAAAATTGAAATATTCAAGATTGGAGCGAATCAGATGCTTGATCCGACAATGGCGGCGTCGAAAATGTACGGCCATGCCAACAATTTCCTTGAGGCGTATTATACGGTGATGCAGCCGCTCTGCCGCGAGACGGGGCTTCCGCCCATCGCGGTGGATATTCTCATGTTCGCGGCCAATAACCCCGAATGCGCCACGGCGCGGGATATATGCCGCTTCCGCGGGCTCAAGCCGGGCATAGTCTCCTTCCATGTGGACAGGCTTGCCGGGGAGGGGCTTATCGCGCGGCAGGACGTTCCCGGCGACAGGCGCAAAACGCGCCTTGTCTGCACCGCCGCGGCCGCGCCCATAATAGAGAAGGGCCGCGAATTGCAGGCGGAGTTCGCCGGGCGCATCCTCGCCGGGCTTACGGAGCCGCAGCTTGAGACCTTCCGCGCCTGCCTCGCGGCGATAGACAGCAATGTGGACAGCATCAAAAACGGCAAAGCAAAGGAGGACAAGGCATGATAAAAATACTTAAGAGAATGCGGCGGCGCGAGGCCGTCATGGCGCTCATCTGCGCCGTGCTCGTGCTTGGGCAGATATACTTTGACCTCACCCTGCCCGATTATATGACGAGCCTTACCAAGCTCATAAACACGCCCGGCGCGCAGACGGCGGAGATACTCGGCATCGGGCTTAAAATGCTCGGCTGCACGGCGGCCAGCGCTGTGCTGTCCGTTGCCTGCGGCTACCTTGCGGCAAGGACGGCCTCCGGCTTCAGCTACGCCGTGCGCAAGGACCTTTTTGACTGCGTGATGGATTCCAGCCGCGCCCAGATAAGCGCCTTTTCCGTGCCCAGTCTCATCACGCGCACCACGAACGACATCACCCAATTGCAGATGCTCGTGGCGATGGGCCTGCAGATGATGATAAAATCCCCGGTCATGGCCGTCTGGGCTGTTATAAAGATCCTCGGCAAGAGCTGGCAGCTCTCCGCCGTGACGGCGGCCTTCGTCGTCGTGATATGCTCGTGCATCCTTTCAATAATGATGGTCGTTCTGCCGCGCTTTCGCATCGTGCAGAAGCTGACGGATAAGATAAACCGCGTCGCGCGGGAAAACCTCACTGGCATCAACGTGGTGCACGCCTTCAATGCCGAGGCCTATCAGAATGAAAAGTTCGACGGCCCCAGCACGGAAATGATGAACACCCAGCTTAAAAACCAGCGCCTCATGGCGGTCATACAGCCGCTCATGGGCCTGTGCATGAATTCGCTTGCCCTCGTCATCTACTGGCTGGGCGCGGCGCTCATAAACCAGATCGCCGTCACGGACGCGGCGGCGCGGCTGAACATGTTTTCAAACGTCGTCGTTTTCAGCACCTATGCCACGTATGTGGTCATGTCCTTCATGATGATGGTCATGATATTCATGATGTTCCCGTCAGCGCAGGTCTCGGCAGAGCGTATAAACGAGGTGCTTGACAGCGTCAACACCGTGCGCGAGGGCGAAGTGACGCAGAGCCCGGAGAAGGGCACCGTGGAGTTTCGTGACGTGTCCTTCGCCTATCCCGGCGCGGCGGAGGAACAGCTCAGCCACATCAGCTTCCGCGTGGAGCGGGGGCAGACGCTTGCCGTCATCGGCGCGACGGGCAGCGGCAAATCCACGCTGATAAGCCTCATCCCGCGCTTTTATGACGCAACGGAGGGCGCGGTGCTCGTGGACGGGGTGAACGTCAGGGACTACGCCTTTGACGCGCTTTATGACCGCCTCGGCTACGTGACGCAGAAGGCCGTGCTCTTTTCCGGCAGTATAGAGGACAACGTCCTCTTCGGCGAGAGCGCCGCGCCGCAGGATGCCGGGAACACGGCGCGCGCCATAGATATCTCACAGGCGGCGGAATTCGTCAACGCGCTGGAGGAGGGCACAAACTACCGCATCGCCCAGCAGGGGCGCAACGTCTCCGGCGGGCAGAAGCAGCGCCTCGCCATCGCCCGCGCGATAGCACGCCAGCCTGAGATACTGATATTTGATGACTCGTTCTCTGCGCTCGACTATAAGACGGACGCCGCGCTGAGAAGGGAGCTTGCCGAAAAGCTCCCGGACGCCACGAAGATAATCGTCGCCCAGCGCATCAGCAGCATCCGCCACGCGGATAAGATAATCGTGCTGGACCGCGGCGAGGCCGTCGGCGTCGGCACGCATGACGAGCTTATGCGTAGCTGCCGCGTGTATCAGGAGATAGCCACGTCGCAGCTCAGCGCGGCGGAGCTTGCATGAAGGAGGGATATGTATGGGACCGCATAACAGAATGAACGTGACCGAAAAGGTCGATCTTCGCGCCTCGCTTTCGCGGCTGGCCGCATATATGCGCGGCGACGTTCCGGCCATCGCCGCGGCGCTCGTGCTGGCGGCGCTTGGCGCTGTGCTGACAATAATCGGACCGGGCAAAATAGGGGAGATGACCAACCTCATGGCGGAGGGCTTCGCCACGGGGATAGACCTCGCCGCCGTCGGCAGGATAGGCGTTTTCCTCGCCGTGGTGTACGCCCTCAGCGCGCTTTTCACGTTTATCCAGCACTATATCATGGCCACAGTGACGCTTGTAATGTCGCGCCGTATGCGCGGCGAGCTTTCCGAAAAGATAAACCGTGTGCCGCAGAAGTATTTCAACACCACCTCTCAGGGCGATGTGCTCAGCCGCATTACGAACGACGTCTCCACGCTCCAGCAGGGCCTGACGAACAGCCTGCCCACCATAATCAGCGCGGCCACGCAGTTCGTTGGCTGCCTTATCATGATGTTCGTCACGGAATGGCGGCTTGCGCTCACCTCGCTCGGCGTCACGCTCATCGGCCTTGCGCTGATAGTTTTCATCATGGCGCGCTCTCAGCGCTACTTCGCCGCGCGCCAGCAGAGCCTCGGCGAACTGAACGGGTATATTGAGGAGATGTATTCCGGCCATGAGGTCGTCCGTATATCCCGCGCCGGGCGCGAGGTCAAGGGGCGCTTTGACACGCTCAACGCCGCCGTGTATGACGCCAACTGGAGATCGCAGTTCCTCTCCGGACTCATGCAGCCGCTCATGAACGTCATCGGCAACGTCGCCTATGTGGCGGTGTGCGTGATAGGCTCGGTCCTCGCGCTGAGCGGGGCGATAAAATTCGGTGTGATAGTGTCCTTCATCATGTACGTGCGCCTGTTCACCTCGCCCCTGACGCAGATCGCGCAGGGCATGACGAATATGCAGACGGCGGCCGCCTCCGCAAACCGCGTCTTTGAATTCCTTGAAAGTGAGGAGCTTCCCGATGAGAGCGGTAAGAGCGCCGAAATGCCCGCCGTGCGCGGCGATGTCAGCTTTGAAAACGTCCGCTTCAGCTATCCCGACGCGCCCGACAAGGTGATCATAAAGAACTTCTCCGCGGATGTGAAGCCCGGCCAGAAGGTCGCCATCGTCGGCCCGACGGGCGCGGGAAAGACGACCATGGTCAATCTCCTCATGCGCTTTTTCGAGATAAACAGCGGCAGCATAAAAATAGACGGCACACCTATATCCGAACTTCGCCGCGAAACAGTGCACGATATGTTTGCCATGGTGCTTCAGGACACGTGGCTTTTCGAGGGCACTGTCAGGGAAAACCTTGTTTACAATATGCAGGGCATAACCGACGACGACCTTGAGCGCGTCTGCCGCGCCTGCGGACTGGATAAATTTGTCCGCTCCCTCCCGCACGGCTTCGACACCGTCCTCTCCGACGCGACGAGCATTTCCGCCGGGCAGAAGCAGATGCTGACCATCGCCCGCGCCATGCTGCAAAATGCGCCCATGCTCATTCTGGACGAGGCCACCTCCTCCGTCGATACGCGCACCGAGCTTATCATACAGCGCGCCATGGATAAGCTCATGCAGAACAGGACGAGCTTCGTCATTGCCCACCGCCTCTCCACCATAAAGAACGCCGACCTCATCCTTGTCATGCGCGAGGGCGACGTGGTGGAAAGCGGCACGCACGACGAGCTTATGGCCAAGGGCGGCTTCTACGCGGAGCTGTACAACAGCCAATTCGAGCGCGCCTCATGACGCGCCGCCGGAGGGTAAAATATATAATAGTGTAAAAATGTCTGCCGTTTATGTAAGCGGCAGACATTTTTATTCAGTTCAGAGTGAGGGAGAACATCCCGTCCCGGTTGAAGTAGAAGAGAAGCTTTGTGTCATAGCCGAAATCGACGTTCCTGAACTCGATATCGTAATGCTCAAGCGCGATATCCCGGCCATCGGCGTCGATGCAGTTCTCGCTGCGCAGTGCGTCGAGCTGATCCATGGCCTCGTCGATAACGCCCAGCACGTGCGCACTGTCGCTGATAGGCTCAAGACTTGCGAAAATGCTGAATGAGAAGAACACGAACATCAGCATCCGTAGGTCAAGCTTCATGTCGCCCACCTCCGTGTATGCAAGCATCCCGTCGCCGGGGGCGTATTCCATGCGCCCCTCCCGGCAGTGGTCAATGGCGAACAGCCGCCTGTCTGCAACATAGCTGCTTTCAAACCTGCCCATGTGGAAGTCGTTGAAGTTCAGCACCACGCCCGGAAACACGTCATATGCCGTCATGGTGCCGTCGCCCGTTTCGTTGCGGAACTGCCACACGGAGCAGCCGTCGCTGTGCGCCAGCAGTATTGCGCCCTGATCTTCAAATGAGTTCGTATCCATTAGATATCTCCCGTATCACCCATCGGTTAAAAGCCTTTAACCGATGGGTAGTATATCATATAATTTTTGCCCTGTCTTTACCCGGCAGACCCGATTATACCAAACGGACATTTTTCTGTCGATGCAAAATTCTGTCTTGAAACTGAAAAACATTGGTGCTACAATATATTCAAAGTATTCAGAATATGGATGGCCGCGTGACCGGCGGCATTTCAAATGCACATGGGTTAAACGCAACTAACCAGCAAAAAATATGATCCGCTTTGGGGGAGTATATGAACATCGCTTTTGAATTGAAGAATTACCGGCGTGACTGTCTGCTCGGCGCGCTTGGCGCGCTGCTCATGCTGATAGGCGACCTGTGCCTCAGCGTCATCCCCGCAAGCCCCGGCGACAGCGGGCTTTTCCTGCGCGGGGCGTATCTAAGCGGCGCGTATGGCGCATGGCGGCTTCCGCTGCTCACGGCGACGGGGCTTGTTGGCATGGCGCTCGGCTTTTTCACTGTGCGCGCCACCTGCGCGCGGATAAGGCCGCAGTATGCCCGCCTGCGCAGGGCCGTGCTCATCGGCGGCGTAATATATGTCAGCTCCGCCGCAGCGCTGCATTTTTTCATCGGCAGCCTTGCCGACTGGACAAGCACGCTTTCGCCCCTGCTGGGGCGTGATGAGGCGGCGGCGCTGATAAGCGCGGCGTATGGCCGGATAATGCCGGCCATGGGTATATCCTATGCGGGCATGGTGCTCTGGGGCCTTGGTGACGCTTATGCCGTGCTGGCGAATAAGACCGTCCTGCCGCGGCGCATGTTCGTTTTCCACATGCTCGCCGTGCAGCTCGTTATGGCGCTCATCCCGGATGTGCGGCAGGCGCTGGGCGCGCAGGTCTCCACGTGGGATTTCGTGCTCAGTCAGGGCTCCGGCAACGCGGGGCTGCTGATATGGATGGCGGCAAACGCGCGCTGGGCGGATAGGCAGATAAAAATGAAGGAGGCAAACAGCCATGAATGAAAAAATAACCCTCTCCGGCATGCCGGAGACGATGCTGCAAACAGTCTACGCCCGCGCGAAGGAGAGCAGGACGCGCGGCGCTATCCACGACGCCAAGGCGGAGGAGCTTATAGACAAGCTCGACTATGACTTCTCTCTTGCCGATAAGGATGCGGCCATGCACAGCGGCGTCATTGCCCGCACCATCGTGCTCGACGCCCTGACGCAGACGTATCTTGAAAAGCATCCCGGCGCAGTCGTCGTCAACATTGCCTGCGGCCTCGACACGCGCTGCTGCCGCGTTTCGGGGTGTTCCCACTGGTATAACCTTGACCTGCCGGAGACCATCGCCGTGCGCGAAAGGATCATGCCGGAAAGCGGCAGTGTCTCGCAGATAGCGATGTCCGCCATGGACGATTGGGGAAGCCTGATCACGGAGGCGGGCGCGCCCGCGCTCGTCATTATCGAGGGGCTCACCATGTATCTTTCACAGGCGGATGTACAGCGCATCTTCGCCGTCATCGCCGCGCGCTTTGAAAGCGTTACGGTGTTCGTCGAAACGATGAATCCCACGGTCGTCAAGAGCTTCAAGGAAAAATCCATAGAGGGCAGCAACGCAAAGTTCACATGGGGCGTCAAGGACGGCAAGGCGCTTGCGGCGCTTCTGCCGGGATTCCGTCTCGTGGAGGAGCACAGCCTTACGGAGGGTATGGCGAAGTTCGTTCCTGTTTATAAGCTGCTGGACAAGCTGCCCGCCGTGCGCGGCATTTCCAACAAGATAATCGTTCTTGATAAGTAAGCATTGAATACGGCCGGGAGACGCGCCGCTCATGGCCGCCCTTCGCGGCGGCCTCACGGGCGGGCACCCGGATATGTTTTCACAGGAGGTTCAGGCGGCGTATGCACGCGCGCCTGAGATGGATAAGAGGATAAGAAATGAAGGAAAGCTATATCACCGCAAGTTTCAAAAACACCGCCCATCGCTTCCCCGCGCAGGAGGCCGCGCTGAACGCGGCGTTTGAAGCGCGGATGGACGCCCTGCGGAAGGAATACGCCGCCGCGTCTGAGGAGACCAAGCGCCACCTTGAAAGCCAGATAATGCCGGGCATCGCGGCCTATGAGACGCTGCAAGTAGTAATGCCGAAGGAGGAGGCGCTTGAAACCGTCCACAGCTATGTGGAGGTTCGCGCGTGGAAGCTGCAAAAGGTGATTTTGAAGCTCATGCGCATCCCCGGCCTTTACAAAAAGGTGCCCGGAATATTTGCCAAACAGACGCCGAAGCTGTTCGGCGCGTCTGCGGGCTTTGCCGCGGTGGAGCATCAGGTCACGGGCGGCGTATGGCGCATCGACATGACGCGCTGTCCATATAACGACGCCTGCATGCGCCACGGCTGTCCGGAGCTGTGCCATTGCTTCTGCGACAGCGACGATATCACCTACGGCGACATGCACCCCAAGCTCGTCTGGCGGCGCACAAAGACCCTTGGCCGCGGCGGCGACTGCTGTGACTTCTGCCTGAAGCTCAGCGATAAATGAACCGGAGGAAAACGATGTTTTGGGATAACGTTGCGTTTGTGTACGACGTTTTTGCGAACGTCATCAATAAAAAGGCGGATGAAAAGCTCTGCGCCGCGGTGGCGCGGCTCATTTCCCCGGCGGACGCGGTGCTTGAATGCGCCTGCGGCACGGGGCTTCTCAGCGGCGTGATAGCGCCCCGGTGCAAAAGCCTCGTTGCCACTGACCTCTCCGCCAACATGCTCCGCCGCGCGCAGAAGAAATACGGAAAGTACCCCAACGTGCGCTTTGAGCCGGGGGATATCATGCACCTTGCCTACCCCGATGAGAGCTTTGACGCGGTCGTCGCCGCGAATGTGATCCACCTGCTGGATGCGCCGTATAAGGCCCTGCGTGAGCTTGACCGCGTCTGCCGCCACGGCGGACGGCTCATTATCCCCACTTATATAAATCAGACGGATAAAGGGAAAACCAACACCGTCTCCGACGCCATCGGCAAGGCCGGGGCGGACTTCAAGCGCGAATTCACGCTTGAAAGCTACAAGCGCTTTTTTGAGGACGCGGGCTATACCGGCGCGGAATATATCTTCTGCGACGGGCGGGTGCCCTGCGCCGTGGCTGTCATACAAAAACAGGGGAGGGAAGCCAAATGAAATTAAAAGAGCTTGACGATCGGCCGCGCGTTCGCCTATTACGATTACGGCGGCGAAAAGGGCCTCGTTTCCGCGTACTCCGGCCCGGAGGCGACTGCCGAATATATCTGCGGCTACGTCCGCGGGATGATGAAGGGCGGCTTTCTCTACGACATGGTCAGATACCCAAAGACCAAATAAAGCCAGCGCGGGGCTTTGCCTCGGCTGCCCCGTCACTGATATCATCCCCGGCGCGAAGCAGGGACACGAGAATATGCTTCGCTGTCTGAAAGCGTAAAAAGGAGGAATCATTATGCTCTATTCTGAAAAAATAAAGACCTTTGCCGCCGCGCACCCGTGCGAGGATATTACGGTGGACGGCGCGCATTTCCGCTATATCCTCTGCGGCAAGGAGGGCGGAAGGACGCTCGTGCTGCTCAACGGCGGCATGAACACCCTTGAAATGTGGATGGATTACGTGGACGCGCTCTCCGCGGAAAACCGCGTGCTCCTGTTTGATTACCCGCAGGAGCTTCCCACCAATCAGGCACTCGTCACTGGGATGCACGCTTTTTTCAAGGCGATCGGCGTTGAAAGCCCCATCTTCATCGGCGCAAGCGACGGCGGTATGGTCTCGCAGATCTACGTGCAGAAGTACCCCGGCGAGACGGGCGGCCTCATCCTCATCTCCACCGGCGGCATGGATGCGGAAACGCTCAAGACTCTGAAAAAGAAATACCGCTTCGCGCCCGTCATGCTCTGGTACATGAAGCACTGCAACTATGAAAAGCTCAAGCCCACGCTCATCAAGGCCGGCATGAGTCATATCCGCAACGAGAGCAGCGAGGAGATCGCCTACGCGCAGGATATGTTTGAAACTATTTTCAAAGATTATAAACAGGAAAAGGACGTGCATATCTCCGGCCTGCTGGCGGATCTTATGAATCAGACGCCCGTCACCGCGGCGGATTTCGCCTCCCTTGCGGGAAGGATACTTCTCATTTTGCCGGATAAGGACTTCTTCTCCGGCAAGATGCAGGCGGATCTCGTCCGGTTGATGCACGACCCGAAGATAGTCTACGTCTCCGGCGGGCACCTGTCCACGGTCCTGAAGGCGCCGTTGCGGTACGGCGCTTTCGTCGCACGAAGTCGCTCAAGGCTACAAGGACGTAGAAGAGACGACTGCCGTAGCAAAGTTTAAAGTAAAGTCTGCCGACAATACTTATATTTTGGCATGGACGACCACGCCGTGGACTCTTCCGTCCAACGTTGCTCTTTGCATGCATCCCGATTACGATTACAGCCTTATCGAAGCCGACGGCGTAAGATATATTTTGGCAAAGGAGCTTATACCTAATTTCTTTACCGAGTATACCGAAATAGAAACCAAGAAAGGCAAAGATTACGAATATCTCGAATACGAGGGTTTGTTTGATTTTTATAAAGGCGAAGAGAAATATCATTACGTTACCAACGACAATTACGTAACTCTTACCGACGGCACCGGAGTCGTTCACATTGCGCCGGCTTTCGGTGAGGACGACGCTAACGTAGGCAGAAAGTACGGTTTGCCGTTTGTACAACTTATCGACGAAAGGGGTAAATTTGTAAGCGATGCAGGCGAGTTTGCCGGCGTGTTCTGTAAAGATGCGGACAAACTTATTTTAAAGGATTTGAGCGGCAGAGGATTGTTATTTAACACAATGAAGGTTACGCACAGC
>URPU01000068.1 GCA_900549865.1 uncultured Eubacteriales bacterium | reverse complement strand
TCAAACTCAATCCCTGCTTAAAATGTTCCATACTGACACCGCCCTATTTTGTCCCGCTCCAGACATACGCCGTATACCGTCCACCGCTAAGCTTGATGATCTCGCCGGATTTCAGCAGCTCCGCCAGTGCGCGCTGGACGGTGATCTGGCTGATATCCGGGCACTTTTGCATGATCTCGCTCTTGGTGATCTTGCCGAGGTGGTTCTTGATGATCTCGCGCACCCGGTCGGGCTTGGAAAGTCCCTTGGTAGTCAGCAGCTCAATCCGGCTTTCAAAATCCCGGTAAGCCGCCATCAAAACGCCCAGCATATAGGTGACAAAGGGCGCATAATCGTTCGTCCCTTCGTGCCAATTATAGGAACTGGCTTGCAGGGCCTCGTAATAGGTCTCCTTAGTATCGGAGATCAGCTTTTCGATACTGATATATTTGCCAACGATATAGCCGGAACGGTACAAGAGCAGCAGCGTCAGGAGCCTGCTCATGCGGCCGTTGCCGTCGTTGAAGGGATGGATGCAGAGAAAGTCCAGTATAAAGATGGGGATCAACAGCAGAGGGTCGAGCTCTGTATCCCGCATAGCCGCCTCAAAAGCGCTGCACAGCGCTGTAATAGTCTCCGGCGTTTCCCACACCGGGACAGGCTCAAACCGGACGATCTTCCGGCCGTCCGGCCGTTCTTCGGCAATCACGTTGTCCGAATTTTTGAAGCTGCCGCCGATGGACTTGCCGCTGAACTTGTACAGGTCCCGATGTAGCTGCAAAATGACCGTCGGCTTTGGCGGGATATAATCGTGGCTTTCGTGGATCGTTGCCAGCACGTCACGATAACCGGCGATCTCCTTTTCGTTGCGGGTCTGGGGCATGGTCTTTTCGCGGACGATCTTTTTCAGGCGGTCGTCCGTGGTGATGATGCCCTCGATGCGGTTGGACGCCTCGGTGCTCTGGATCTTCGCAACTTCTAAGAGGTTAGACAGCGCATCCGCCTTGGCTTCGATAAAGAGGTTCTGCTGCCCCTTGTATTCGTGGATCTGCGTCAGATACGCCACGACCTCCGGCGTCAGGAGCTTTTTATATTCTGTTTTGAAGTTGAAATCTCTCATTCAATTTCCTCGTTGCGCTTTCAATTTTATCATATTGACATTGATGATACAGTTATAGTATATGCCCGAATTTCTTCATTGTCAATTTCATTTTTATCATATCTTTCTGAATGAGTAAATTGAAGTGCTCTGGCTGTAATTCCAATCACTTCATACGCTTTTTATCTTCGTGTTTTGAGGCAGCCCCTTTCTTTGACAGACTGCACCATAGGGCCGTCCATTGTACGCATTCCCGTCGCAGAAGCGTCGCTTGAGTTCCCCGGCAGGCCCCGGCGTTTCATATATTTTTCGCGCTCACATAATTTTTACATCTTTGCAGACAATAAGAATTGAAAATTGAGCCAAAGGAGAAATATATATGAAAGCAACCGGGATAGTACGCAGGATCGACGATTTGGGCCGTGTCGTCATTCCCAAGGAGATCCGCCGCACCATGCGTATCCGCGAGGGCGACCCTCTGGAGATATTCACAGACAAGGACGGAGAGCTGATATTCAAAAAGTACTCCCCCATCGGCGAGCTGTCTGATTTCGCCGCGCAGATATGCGACAGCCTGCGCAAGTCCACCGACGGCATAGCCGCCGTGTGCGACCGCGACGCGGTGATAGCCATTGCAGGCGGCGCGAAGCGCGAGCTTATGGACAAGCCGATAAGCCCTCAGCTCAGCCAGATAATGGAGGATCGCTCCGCCTACCGCCATGAGAGCGCCGGCAGCAGCCTGCCCGTAAGCTCCGGCGACGAGAAATTCTGCATCTCCGTGGCCGCGCCGGTCATAAGCGAGGGCGACGTGATGGGCTGCGTGCTGTTCGTGAGTCCCCGCGGCAGCGCCCCCGGCACCGAGGTCGAATACAAGCTGGCGCAGACCGTCGCCTGTTTTCTCGGCAAGCAGATGGAAAGCTGAATCTTTGCCTGCAACTTCCGCGCGCGGCGGATCTTGCAGGCGCTTTTTCTGCCCGCGGCGTGAACACCCGGAAGTGTTGTTTCTATTTTGTAAACTTTTTTATTAAATTTGCAATTCTTGCTTGAAACCGGCTGTGCTTGCATGTATAATAAGCGCGTATGTAACGTAAACACGCGTATATTTGAAAAATCGAGGTTTGTCAAATGGAATATACTGCAATCGCAGAGTGGCTGAACACCACCTTTGCCGGGTATGACAGCGCCATTCTCGGCTTTATGAATACTCTGGCCACAGCCGCGGGCGGCTTCCTCACGCCGCTTATGAAGCTCATCACCTTCCTTGGCGAAAAGGGCATAATCATGTTCCTGCTTGCGATAGGCTTCATGTGCTTTTCAAGGACGCGCAAAATCGGCGTGTGCATGTTCGGCGCGGTCTGCTGCGGCGCGCTCATCACCAACATCATTCTTAAGGATATGGTCGCGCGGCCAAGGCCGTTTGAGTACATGGCCGTTTATAAGCAGTACTGGGATCTCATCGGCTCCCCGGCCGAAAGCGGATATTCCTTCCCCTCCGGCCATGTGACGGCCGCGACGGCGGGCATGACGGCGCTGTGCTTCACGCGCGGGAAGAAGATGATCCTGCCGACGGTGATAGTCGTGCTTCTGATGGGCATTTCGCGCAATTACCTTATGGCGCACTTCCCGTCCGACGTGCTTTTCGCCGTCATTATCGGCGTGCTTTCCGCGTTCATCGCGTACCTTATAACCAAGGCTATATTCAACTATCTTGAGGATAACGACGACTTCCCCTTCTGCGCCGCGATACTTGAGTTCGACCTCCCCGTGCGTCTGCCCGACCTGTCCGCGCTGACAGGCAAAGGTGCAAAGCGCAGCGGCGGGCGCGCATCCGGCCGCACGGACACCCGGCACGCCGAAGCGGACGGCGGCAGGACCGGCGCGCGTTCTGGCCGCGGCGGCAGCTCCGGCGGCTTCATGGCCGCGCTGCAAAACGCGGCAAGCGCCGGGGGCGAGCTTCTCAGCAAGGCCGGAAAGGCCATGCCCAAGCGCGGGCGTGACGGCGCCCGGCAGGAGGAGCGGCCCGCAAGGGGCGCGAAGAAGGAGGCCTCCGACTGGAACAGCCGCTGGGAGAACTACAGAAGCGCCAAGGACGGCACGGCGCGCACCGTGCGCCCCGCCCCGGTCAGGGCCAATGATGATATCTCCGGCTTCGACGTTCCCCCCGTGATGGCGAAGGCGGCCCCCGCCGCGGATGAGGCGCAGGATGACGGCAGCAGCGCGTTCAGCTTCGACGAGGACGCGGACATGAAGATCGCACCCGCGCCGCGCGCGAAGAAGGCCGCGGAGGACGATCTCTTCGCGGCGGCTCCCGCCTCCGCGAGTGAGGTGAGCGACGACGGCATCGACTGGGCAAGCCTCGGCATCGACCTTTCATCCATCGACCTGACGGCGGCGGATGAGGAGGAGCAGCCGGTGAGACGCCGCAGATCCGACGCCTCCCGCGCATCCGGCTCGCGCGGCGGCGGCTACAGAGGACGCCACGAAAGATAAAACGCATATACCACCTGCTGCCCGCGGGCAGCAGGTGGTATTATTCAAAGCATATTTGCGGAAAAACATCTTTATCGGGAGAACAGACATGGAATTTGATTTTGAAGCATGGCCGCGCCGCGGGATATACGAGTTTTTCAGCGGCCTTTCTCAGCCGTTTTACAGCGTGACCTTCACGCTGGACGTGACGAAGCTGTACGCCTGCGTGAAAAGGCGCGGGCTGTCGTTCTACTACGCGCTGACGTGGCTCGTGACGGAGGCGGTGAACTCCGTGCCGGAGTTTCTGCTGACGATACGCGGCGGCGCGGTCACGCCCCTTGAACGGCGGGAGCCTAGCTTCACCGACATGAAAAAGGACAGCGAGTGCTTCCACATCGTCACCATGCCCGCCGGGCGCAGCATGGATGAGTTCTGCCGCGCGGCAAAGCTGCGCAGTGCATCGCAAAGCCGCTTCATCGACACCGAAAGTGAGAGCGACGCGCTCATCTTCATCTCATGTCTGCCGTGGCTGGAGCTGACGTCACTGACGAATGAGCGCGACTTTGACTGCGACGACTCAGTGCCGCGCATAAGCTGGGGCCGGTATACGCGGACCGATGGCCGCATGACCCTCGGCATGTCGGTGGAGGTCAACCACCGGCTCATTGACGGCGTGCATATCGGGCGGTTCGCCCAGGCGCTTGAGGGGCTTATCGACGCGCTCGACTGACGGGGAGGGAACTTTTTCCCCGGCCGGCAGTCATAAGACCGGCGAGGCGGTATGCCCCCGCCGACTTGAAGCTTCAACCGAGGTGACAGCATGAAGAAAATTGCCTGTCTCATTCTCGCACTCGCGCTGCTTGCGCTGTGCGCCTGCGGCGGCAAAGCGGAAGTGACGGAAACGCCCGGTGTTCCCAGCGCCGCGCCAACCGCGGCAAGTACGCCGGAGGACGTATGCGCCCTGCCCACCGCCCCACCGGCGACGCCATCCCCCGCGCCCCCATCCGAGGCGTCCGGCGCGGCGGCAGATACCCACGACTACGCGCCATACTTCGCCGTGCTTGAAAAATACTACGCCGCCTTTTCCTCCGCTGCCGGGGCGGACGTGCTTGAAGGGCTGAACGGCAACGTTCCCTTCTTCCGGAAGCGCAGCACGCTGGGCTACGCCATGCGTGATGTGAACGGTGACGGCATAAAGGAGCTTATCATCGCCCCCACGGACGGCAGCATGTATATTTACGACATGTATACGCTTTCCAACGGGGAGTGCGTCAAGCTGCTGGAGGGGAATTCGCGCGGGGCCGTGTACATGCTGTGCGTTGGCGGCACGGTGGGGGCGGAGCTGTCCGTAAACGGAGACAGCTTCTGTCTCAGGACCTACCGGATAGAGGACGCCGCGCTCGTATGCGAACAGTGCGTGGTGTACAACGCCGATGAATACGACCCGGCCGCCGTGCCCGGCGCGCCGTGGCACACCGGCACGGACATTCCTGAGGACGGCGATCTTTCCGCCATGACGGAGATAAGCGAGGAGGAAGGGCTTGCGATGGTGGCCGCCATGCGCGAGGCCTACACCGCGATAAGCTACGCCCCGCTGTCCACGCTTCATTGATTTTTGGAGGATATAATGAAAAAGCTTTTTGCATTCGTACTTACACTGATAACGGCACTGTCGCTGTGCGCCTGCGGAAGCGGCACGGCAGAACCCGCGGAGGCGACGCCTTCTCCCGCGCCTGTCGAGTCCGCCGCGCCCACGGCGGAGGCGGAGCCGGCCGATAACGCCGCGCTGGCGGCGCAGACCGCCGAGCTGACCGCGCTTCTGGACGACTTCGGCACAAGGATACAGTCCGGCTCCGCCGGTTCCAGCCTCCGGGCCGTGGCACAGGCCGCGCGCCTGATGGATTGGGGCATGAGCACCGGCATGACGGATGCGCAGATCTCCGCCGCCGCGGCGGACTACCTCGCCGCGCTGGGCGAGGACGCAAAGGCGCTGTATCTCATGCAGATAGACTCGCTGGACTACGCCTATAAGCAGCTTTTGCAGCCCGGACAGGAGGAGCTTCTTTCCGAGGCCGGCTGTGCTGACGCCGCCTACCCGTGGAGCGACAGCCCCATCCCCGCCGTTGAAAGCCTTATGACGGCACTCGGCGCGCGCAGCGCCGGGGCGGAAGCGGAAACCTCCGCAGGGGCTGCGTCCGCCGTGCAGTCTGTCGGCGGCGCGCCCAACGCCTATGCCGGTATACTGGATGCGTACTATACCGCCGTCACGCAGCAGCCTGAGTTCAGCGACCTCCCCGCGGGCGTCAACGTTGACCTCTACCCGTTCATCTGCCAGAACAGCCTCGGCTTCTGCTATTATGACGTCAACTCCGACGGCGTGCAGGAGCTTCTCATCGGCCCGGTAGGCCCCGACTACAGCAGCGCATGGATATTTGACGCCTACACCGTCGCAGACGGGCAGTGTATCACTTTATTCCAAGGCTATGAGCGCAATTATCTCGTGCTTCTCTCCGACGGCACGCTGGTCAATCGCAGCTCCTCCGGTGCAAGCGTCAATTCCGACGTGTTCAGCCACCTTGAGGGCGGCGCGCTCGTTCCGTTCTACTCGCTCATCGTCAACAGCACGGTGAATGTCGATAACCCCTATTTTGTCTCAAACGGCGGCGATATGAACTCTGACCCGGCGACGTGGCAGTCTATATCCCAGCAGGAGTATGAGCAGATATCGGCAGCCTATGAAGCGCAGAGCGTCACGCTTGACTATACGCCCATCACGGCGCTGTATTGAAACGCGTCCACCCTGCCTGCTATTATATATTTAAAATGATTCGACCCCACGCGTTATGAACGCGTGGGGTTTTCAGTATGTCAAAAAAGCCTCGCAGAGTTTCGCGTCCGCAGACGCGAAAGAGGTATGATACGTTTTCTGCCGCGACATGTGCGTGGCAGAAAACACTTTGCGCGGAGTGAGCGTCGAATTGTCCGCTGTCAGCGGACAACAGAGGCGCAGAACGCAGCGGAGCCTTCTCGAAAAAGTGGCTTCGCCGCTTTTTCGACAGTTTCGCCCCCACGCGTTTACAACGCGTGGGGTTTTGTACGTTTGCCGCAATAGGTCAGACCATGCGGTTCGTCAGGCGGCCTATGCCCTCTATTTCGATATCGACCACGTCGCCCTTTTTCAGCCACGGCAGCTTCTTCCCCTTCTCCAGCGCCACGCCGCTCGGCGTGCCGGTGAAGATGAGGTCGCCCGGCTCCAGCGCGATATACCGCGAAGCGTAGCTTATTATGCGCGCGCAGGAGGATATCATGTCCGCGGTGCTGCCGTTCTGGCGCAGCTCCCCGTTGACGTAGCTCTTTATCCCCATGCCCCGCGCCGGGTCGAATTCATCCGCCGTGACGATGCACGGCCCGCACGGGCCGAAGCCCGGCATACTCTTCCCGATGAGCCACTGGCTGGTTCGCTGCTGCGGCGCGCGGCAGCTCAGGTCGTTTCCGCAGGTGTAGCCGAAGATGTACCCCCCGGCCTCGGCCTCGGACACGTTCCATGCGCGCCGCCCCATGACGATGACAAGCTCCGCCTCATAGTCGTAGGACTCCTCCCACTCCGGCAGCTCCACCGCCGCGCCGCACGGCACAAGCGCGTTTGCGAATTTTGAAAACAGTATCGGCACATCCGCGCTTTTCAGCTCCACGCCCTCCGCGTGCGCGCGGTAGTTCAGCCCCACGCAGAGAAGCTTCCCCGCGTGCTCCACGACGTTGAGGTATTCCGGCGCTTCAACGACCGGCAGAGACTCATCCGCCGCCAGCGCGCGAAGCGGCGCTGTGTCCGCCCCGGCTATCACCGCGTCTATCCCCTGCGGATATCCCGCGGCCGTCGCGTCTACCACGCCGCGCGCCGTCATCAGTCCCAGATGCGCCGCACCTGCCGCGTTTATGCTGCATATTCTCATATGTACGCCCTCCCGTTTCTTGATGGGCCTATTATATACCATTTTCCGCCGCCGTTCAATCACCCGCACCGTCAAACAGCGCCTTTATTTCGCCCCACAGCTCCACCGTGCGGAAGCGCAGCTCGTATCCATCGCTCTCGGTGATGATGGCCAGCTCCTCCGTGCTCATTGCCGCGCGTATCTCATCCGACTGCACGGACGACGTGCACAGCGGCGGAAACACCACGCACCACCAGTTGTGCCCCTCGCCCGCGCCCAGCACGACGCGCAGAGAATCGTATTCCCCTGCCGGCAGGGCGAAGCCGCTGTAGCGCCGCGTCGGGTATTTCTCCCGCCCCAGCGTCACCGTGACGCCGCGCCCCTCCGCCCTTCCGGCCGCGGCGCGGGCGATGCCGTCAAGATTTTCAGATATGCGCCGCTTCGCCTCCGCGCTGCCGTCCGCGCCGTCAAGCAGCGGCGTGAGGTATTCCAGCACCGCATCGCGCACGCGCAGCTTCAGCGCCTGCTCGCGCGCATCGTCCGACGCGGCAACGACATGCAGCCGCACGAGCTGTCCGCTTATGGCGTTCTGCCGCCCCTGCGCCCACGTTCCCACGCACAGCGCCGCGCACAGGGCGATCAGCATCGCCGCCTCGACTGCCTTTAACTTGTTCTTTCGCATAAAAATAACCGCCTGTACTATGTAATAAGCGCTTTCGCACCCAACATGAGTATAGACGGTCATCTTGATTTTTAATCAGCCATTTTCCCGCCCCTTCGGGGCAACCGAAAATGATGCACAAAAACTTCATGCACCGGCGTTTGCCTATTTTCGTGGCGCAGCACTCATGCATGAAGTTTTATACCGGCTTTGCCGTGCAGCAGAAGCCGTAGACCTCCTTAAGCGCGTCGCAGGCCGCGGCAGCGGCGCTCTCGCTGCCGTATATGCCGAACACGGCCGAGCCTGTCCCCGTCATCACCGCGCCCAGCGCGCCGCGGTCGAGAAGCGCGCTTTTTATCTCCGACACGGCCTTCATGCGCCGGTCGTCCACGTTTTCAAAGACGTTGTACATGCGCCGGCAAAGCTGCGGCAGATCTCTGGTTTTCAGGGCCGCGACGATGCCCGCCGTGTCCGGGTGATGGTGTGAGCGCACCATGTCCAGCTTTTTGAAAAGCTCCGGCGTCGAGATGGAGAAGTCCGGCTTGCATATGACGAACACGCACTCCGGCAGAGGCGGAAGCGGGGAAAGCACCTCGCCACGCCCCTCGGCCAGCACCGTGCCCCCTCTCACGCAGAACGGCACGTCTGACCCGACGTCGCCCGCGATTTCCTCCAGCCGCGCGTCGCTCACGCGGCGCTCGAAAAGCTCGTTCATCCCGCGCAGGACGGCCGCCGCGTCGGCGCTGCCGCCCGCCATGCCCGCGCCGACGGGGATGCGCTTGTGTATCTCTATATCCGCGCCGTGCACCGTGTCGCCGATCTCCCTGAGATAGCGCAGCGCGGCCTTCACGGCGAGGTTGCGCTCATCCCCCGGGATAAAGTGCAGGTTCGTGCGCGCGCGGACGCGCCCCGTCTCGTTCAGCGCTATGCGCACCTCGTCCGCCAGCGACACCGTCTGCATGACCATCACCATGTCGTGATAGCCGTCGGCGCGCCTGTCTGTCACGTCGAGGGAGATGTTCAGCTTCGCATACGCCTTTTTTATCGTTTCTTTCTTCATGGCATTCATCCGAACAGGTACACCCGCAGTTCGTAAGGCCGCGTGGTGAAGCCGTTTGCTATAACAAAGTTGTGCTCATAGTTTGCAAGCACCAGCTCGCCCTTTTCAAGCGGGCGGTCCTCCGGCAGCTCAAAGCGCACAAGCTCATTCGTGAACGAGCACACCACCAGAAGCCGCTTCCCCTCATACTCGCGCTCATAGACGTACAGCTTCCTGCTCTCGTGCATAAGCTCGTTGTAGCTGCCGTATATTGCCACAGGATTCTCCTTCTTGAACTTGATGAGCCTCCTGTAGAAGTTGAGGATGGAGTCGGGGTCGTCCTCCTCTGCGCGGACGTTTATCGTGTGGTAATTGCTGTTGACGTAGAACCACGGCGCGGCCGTGCTGAAGCCGGCGTTCGCCTCGCCGCTCCACTGCATGGGTGTCCTCGCGTTCTCGCGGCTTCTGGCCTGTATGAGCTTCAGAACGCGCCCCTTCGGCATGAGCTTTCCGGCGATGCGCGCGGCGTTGAAGGTCATCACGTCCTTGTACATGTCCAGCCGCGGCAGGGCGATGTTCAGCATACCTATCTCCTGCCCCTGATATATGAAGGGCGTGCCGCGCTGGAGCATATACATCGCCGCCAGCATCTTCCCGCTCTCCTTCCAGTACTGCTCACTGCCGTAGCGGCTTATGATGCGCGGGTGGTCGTGGTTTTCTATATAAAGCGCGTTCCAGCCCTTCCCCTCAAGGCCCTTCTGCCATGTGGTGAAGGCCTTCTTCATCCGCTTGAGGTCGAACGGCCGCGGCACAAAGTCCGTCAGAAAGCAGTCCGCCGTCATGTGCGAAAAGTCGATCATCTCGTCCATGACCTTATCCTTGCCCTCCGTCACGTATTTCAGGGCGACGTTGATGTTCGTCATCGGGCTTTCGCCGACGATGAAACAGTCGTAGCCGTCCAGCACGTCGCGCTTGAACTCGGCAAGGTAGGTGTGCACGTCGGGGCGGTTGGTGTAATGCTGCATCCCGTTCGCCGCGGGCAGCTTCGGATATACGCTGGGCAGGCCGGGCGTCTTGGCGATGTAGGTTATCACGTCCTCGCGGAAGCCGTCCACGCCCATATCCAGCCAGAAGCGCAGGATGTTCTTGACCTCCTCGCGCACCTTCGGGTTGGACATATTGAGATCCGGCTGTTTTTTTGCGAACAAATGCAGATAATATTCGTCTAAGTTACTGTCATACTCCCACGCGTCGCCCTCGAAATGACTTGTCCAGTTGTTCGGCGGCAGGCGCTTCCCCCCGACGTAGCGCGCGGGGCGCCAGTAATAATAGTCGTGATAGGGGTTGTCGCGGCTCTTTCGGCTCTCCTTGAACCAGTAGTGCTCATCCGAGGTGTGGTTGACGACGAGATCCATAAATACGCGCATCCCGCGCCTGTGCGCCTCCTCCAGCACCGTTTTGAAGATGTCGAGGTTGCCGAAATCGGGGTGTATATTCATGTAGTCGGAGATGTCATAGCCGTAGTCGGCGTTCGGCGAGGGGTAGAGCGGGGAGAACCATATCGCGTCCGCGTTCAGGCTCTTTATATAATCCAGCTTGCTCAGCACGCCCCACAGGTCGCCGATGCCGTCGCCGTTCCCGTCGCAGAAGCTGCGCGGCCATATCTGGTATACGACCATCTCCTTGTACCATTGCTTTCCTGCCATAGCGTATTCTCCTTCCCACGCGCCCATGCGCGCTCACATGCTCTTATTATTTATATTGTATCACAGCATTGTGCTTATCTCAACCGCGTGTAAAAAGATTTTTTGTTCTTTTTCACGAAAGTGTGCTTTAAAGCCCCTCGCGTGTGTCGAAGCTATTGACAAATCACCCTTTTTTGTGCCATTATGTATATTTGATAGTGCTCTTTATTATAGCGCCCCGGCGCTGAGGTCACTTGACATGAAAGGATAATTTGAAAATGAAAAAGCGTATCATATCACTGGCCCTTGTGCTGCTTATGATGCTTGCGATATTGCCCGGCGCGGCCTTTGCCGACAAATACAGTACTCTCGGCCAGGTCACTGCCGGCACGCCTGTCAACTACCTTCTGGAAAGCCAGCTCCCGGCCAACTGCACGCTGGAGTACACCAGTCTCCCGGCCGGCTGCAATATCCAGCTTGACGATACCGGAACGGAGCTTTACCTCACCGGCACGCCCACCGCGGCGGGGGTGTATACCTTCACGGTCACTCTCCGCGACAACCTCTCCGGCACGACGCTGGATACGCTGACCTGCTCTCTCTCCGTCACGGGGGCCGTGCCTGTTATCACGCCCTCCGGCAATGTGAGCTGCTACGTCGGCGATTCCGCGATTCTCTCCGTCTCCGCTTATGTTTCCGACGGCGGTATGCTCAGCTATCAGTGGTATTCCTCCGCCGCGCCCGTCAACTACGGCGGCACGTATATCGTCAGCGCGACCTCTCCGGAGTTCGCCGCGGACACCTCGCGCACCGGCACCACGTATTATTACTGCGAGGTCACAAGCTCCGGCCCCTCCCAGTCGGTCACTGCCGCATCCTCGCCCATCAGCGTCACTGTCACGCAGGCCGTTGTTGACAGCATCATGATAAACTCCATGCCGCAGAAAACGCGCTACGCCGTCGGCGAGACCATCGACCTCACCGGCGCATCCATCCTCGTCAACTACGGCAACGGCACCCAGCAGATCATCTACACCGGGTTTGACATGTCGCCCCGCGTGTTCACGACCGCCGGTCAGGTCACGGTCGAGCTTCTCTACGGCGGGAAAAGCTGCTCCTTCCCTGTCACCGTTCTTTCCGAAGAGGACAGCATAGACGGCATCGGCATGGTCACGCTTCCGCGCAAAACGGAGTATACTCAGGGCGACAGCCTTGACCCCACTGGCCTCATCTTCCGCGCGTATTACTCCGGCGGCAGCTATAAGGACATCGACTCCGGCTATACCTACGCGCCGAAGGTCCTCACGAATTCCGGCAGTCAGACCATCACCATAAGCTATAAGGGCAAGACGTGCACCTTCACCGTCACCGTCAAGGCCGAGGAGAAGGCCAGCGTGCTGGAGGTCGCCTCCACGCCGCGCAAGCTCACCTATAATGTCGGCGATACGCTCGACACGGCCGGGCTCGTGCTCAAACTCACGGGCGGCGGCAATACGCAGATAATAAATTCCGGCTTCACCTGTGAGCCGACCACGCTTACGACCGCCGGGTCGCAGGCCGTCAAGGTGCGCTACGGCGATCTTGTCGCCTCCTTCACCGTCACTGTGAACGCCGCCGCAAGTCCCAGCCCCAGTGCCTCCGCGCAGCCCTCGCCCAGTCCGTCCTCCGCCGTCTCCCCCTCGCCCTCCGCAACGCCCAGACCGGTCGAGCATGAGCGCCGCTCCGGCAACGGCGTGCTCGTGGTCGTCATGATCATCGCGCTTTTGTGCCTCATCGGCCTTGGGTTTTACATGCTCGTCATGAACGCCGGCGGCATGGAGGAATTCAAGAACCGGTTTGAGTATAAGCTTTATAAGCTCAAGAGGAAATTCAGAGGGAAATGACCCTCTTCCGCGCTGCGGCAGGCCGGAAATTTCGGTCTGCCGCAAACTTTTTCCTGAAAACTGTTGACATCTGCCCCCGGAGTATGGTATTATCTCAAGGCTGAATGAGGAAACGGCCCGTGCGGGTGTAGTTCAATGGTAGAACACCAGCCTTCCAAGCTGGATACGTGGGTTC